>CALDHJ010000048.1 GCA_937941555.1 uncultured Granulosicoccaceae bacterium
TCATCGATCCTGTCACAGTACCCGATCCGGACATTACGAAACCGATCGCCCTCAACTACGGGCGTTCCAGACGATCTGATTCTTACCTTGCAAAAAGGCTACGGTCGCGCTTGACGCCGAAACAAAAACACCCATGCTGTAAAGCACCAAACGCCCCACGAAACCAAGGGGTAAGTCGGCTGCAGAGCGATCCGGCGAACGCAACCAGAACAGTAGTGACACCCCTGTAAAAACGTAGGCTGATACGAGCAGCGTCATGGCCTGCAACAACAGATACCCGGAAGCGAGACCGGCAACAGCAGCCACTATCAGCAATGGCAAGGTTTGCCAGCGGATGATCTTGTGCAGGATCACTTTTATGGCTACAGCCGGTGCCCGGCAAAGCACCGACCGCTCGGCCCACAGGCTGTTCAATGAGCGCAGCACAATTCGCCGCTTGCGCGAGAGCTCGCGCCAGAAGTCCGTCTCCAGGGGCTCCTCACCCACCGCACCGGCGGCGTAGACAACGCGCCGGCCGGCGCATGCCAGTCGCAGCGGTTCAACAAAATCGGAAATGCGATCCGCAGGCAGAGCCAGGTAGTCGTCACGGCGCACGGCATAAATGGCACCGCACGCACCGATGGTTCCACCCAGTTGCGATTCCTTCGCTTTCAACCAATTTTCAAACTGCTCGTAAATCCCTTCCTGGCTGCCAGACCGACTGTCACCGACGTAGCGGCGATTGCCGATCACACAACCAACCGTTGGATCCTCGAATGCCAAAGCCAACTGCCGCACGGCGTCTGGTCGGTACAGTGTGTTTGCATCGGAAAAGACAATGATATCGGCATGGCATTCAGCCACAACCGTGTTCTGTCCGTGGGTTTTGCCGAGTCGGCCTTCGATCCGCCTGAGCACCACGCCACGATCTGCATACCGCTGCACAATGTCATCGGTGCCATCGTCCGAGCCATCCGAGAAGACCACAATCGACAATAGCGCTTTCGGGTAATCCGATGCCAGGCTGTTCTCGATCTTCTCGGCGATCACAGCAGATTCGTTGTACGCCGAGATGACCAAGGCGACTGACGGCAAAGCGGCGTCATCCACCGGCTCGCGCACGGGGGAGGCACCTCCGCGCGCAGCGAACAGAGCGAGCGCCAGCGGGTAGCCCACGTAACTTGCAGCCAGCAGCAGCACGGCAATCAGGCAGAGCGCGGTCATGGTGCACTCATGCCAGTGACGGTCGACAGGTACCGCCCGATGACGCGTGGCCATGTGTAGTCCGTCTCAACCCGCTTGCGACCACCAGAGGCGACGCGCTGCCGCAACGCGGTGTCGCGGCACAACCGGGCCAAAACCGCGATAGCGTCGTCACGATCGGGCTCACAAAACACCATTTCCTGGTCCTCCTCGAAGCAACCGTGCACACCAGTATGCCGGCAAGCCATCACCGCACACCCGCACGCCGCGGCTTCGAGGTAACTCAAGCCGAACGTCTCTCGCACACTGGGCAAAGCATAGATATCACACGCCGACATCTGCCTGAGCACTTCATCACGTGACACCGCACCGAGAAAGCACACCCTGTCTCCAAGATTTTGGCGCGCAACCTGGTCAACAAGCCTGTTCCGCTCAGGTCCGTCGCCGGCCAGCGTCAAACGTGAAATTTCAGGCACAGTCGGCAGCGCATCAATGAGCCAATCGAGTTGCTTGAGCGGCAAGAGTGATGCTGCCGCGAACACGGTCAACCCATCAGGTGACGGCTCGATTGGCGAGCGCTCGACAGACGGCAGGGTCATTCCGTGCGGCAGCAAGGTTGCGTCGATGCCGCGCTCGGCGAGTTCGGCTGCAATCGTGGTACTGGGTGTAAACACGGACGATGCACCGCGCAACACCTTATCGAATGACCGCACAAGCGGGCTGCGGACGTGCAGTTGTTGCCACTTGCGCATGTCACCTTGGCGCACCGTGACAGCGTAGGGCCGGTTGAGCCGATGCGCCAAAGTGCGCGCCATGATGCCATCGGGCAACACGTAGTGTGCATGAATCCAATCTGGCGTAGGCTCGACGCGCCCGCCGCGGAAGTGGCCAGCCAAGGCATAGCTGTATTGCAAACCCGGCAGCCGCAGGTAGCGAAAGACCCGCACGCGGTGCCCGTGGCTCTCGAAACGGTTCGGCAAAGCCGCGACGGCGCGACGGATGCCCCGAAGCAAGCCCGACGGAACGGGCATCCATTCCGCCGGGTAGGCAATCTCCACACCGACTCCTGCCGCTTTGAGCTGGTCGGCAAACTGCAGAATGATGTCATTCTCGCGGTGCCCGGGTATCGGGATGTTCCGCGCGACGAACAGCGTATTGCTGCCCGCTGCAGACGACACTTGGGCAGCCTCAGTATCGGTAGTGTTCGGCCTTGTAGGGACCGTTCACATCAACCCCGATGTAAGCCGCCTGCTCAGGTGTCAGTTCGGTGAGCTTCGCACCGATACGATCGAGGTGCAGCCGCGCCACTTTCTCATCCAGGTGCTTGGGCAGAATGTAGACTTCGTTTCCGTATTGACCGCCGTTCTGCCACAGCTCGATCTGTGCAAGCGTTTGGTTGGTGAACGAATTGGACATGACAAAGCTCGGGTGGCCCGTCGCACACGCGAGGTTCACCAACCGGCCTTCGGCAAGCAGGATGATCTTCTTGCCGTCCGGAAAAACGATGTGGTCGACTTGCGGTTTGATGTTCTGCCACTCGTAGTTCTTGAGCCCAGCAACGTCGATCTCGTTGTCGAAGTGGCCAATGTTGCACACGATGGTTTGGTCTTTCATGCGCCGCATGTGATCCTGGGTGACAATGTCGGCATTACCAGTCGTCGTGACCACGAGATCAATCTGATCGACAACGTCGTCGAGGCGAACAACCCGGTACCCTTCCATCGCTGCCTGCAAAGCGCAGATCGGATCGACTTCGGTCACCATGACGGTCGCGCCGAGGCCTCGCAACGACTGCGCCGATCCTTTGCCAACATCGCCGTATCCACACACGACGGCAACTTTGCCAGCGATCATGACGTCAGTGGCACGCTTGATCGAGTCGACGAGAGACTCCCGGCACCCGTACAGGTTGTCGAATTTGCTCTTGGTCACGGAATCGTTGACGTTGATTGCCGGAAACGGCAGGTCTCCCTGAGCTTGCATCGAATAGAGACGTTTGACCCCGGTAGTGGTCTCTTCAGTCACGCCCTTGATGCACGCAAGCCGGGTTGAGTACCAGGTCGGGTCCGAGGCAAGCCGGGCCTTGATCGCGCTGTAGAGCGAGATTTCTTCTTCCGATTCCGGCGACTCCAGGAAGCCCGGATCCGACTCGGCGCGGGTGCCGAGAATCAACAGCAGCGTCGCGTCTCCGCCGTCGTCGAGAATCATGTTGGCATGCTCACCCGGCCAATCGAAGATGGCGTGGGTGTAGGCCCAGTATTCATCTAGGGTCTCGCCCTTGAACGCAAATACCGGTGTGCCACCGTCGGCGATAGCCGCTGCAGCGTGGTCCTGGGTCGAGAAAATATTACAGCTGGCCCAACGCACCTCGGCACCGAGTGCTTCAAGCGTCTGGATCAACACCGCTGTTTGGATAGTCATGTGCAGAGAGCCTGCGATTCGGGCGCCCTTGAGCGGCTGCTCGCCCCGGTATTCCTCGCGGATCTGGACCAGGCCTGGCATTTCCGTCTCGGCAATTTCAATTTCCTTGTGGCCGAATGCGGCGAGCGCCATATCGCGCACAATATGCGCTTGACCGGTGTAAGCAGGTGCTTCAAAACTCATGTTCGGGTATCCGTGTGTATCAAGCGATGCCGGCTGCATCACGCAGCGTGGCAGCGCGGTCAGTGCGTTCCCAACTGAAGTCGGGATCGTTGCGGCCAAAATGCCCGTAGGCCGCCGTCTTGCGGTAAATCGGGCGTTCGAGTTCCAGCATCGTCAGGATGCCGAACGGCCGGAGGTCGAAATGCTCGGCGACCAACTGCTCAATGCGCTCATCGGACACGGCGCCAGTCCCGAAGGTGTTGACTGTGATGGAT
>CALDHJ010000049.1 GCA_937941555.1 uncultured Granulosicoccaceae bacterium
TGTTGTCGTTGCGCATCGAGAAAGGCTACGGCAGTTGGGGCCGCGAGTACTCACCGGAATACTGGCCGCAGGAAGTTGGCCTCGATCGCCTGATCAAGACCGACAAGCCGGAATTCCTCGGCCGCGAGGCCTACCTCGCACTGGCCGACAATCCGCCGCGTGAAAAACTGGTCATGGTGTCGATACCCGACGTCGACAACGACGCTGTGGGAGGCGAGCCCATCTTCGCCACCGACGGCACACCGATCGGCCGCGTGAGCTCAGCAAGCTATGGCCACACCGTCGGCGCGTCACTCGCGCTGGGATTTGTCGCAACCGAGCACGCTGACGCGGGCACGGCCGTCGACGTGGCCATCCTCGGAATCAACACGCGCGGCGTCGTCCTCGCCGAGCCACCGTTCGACCCGAAGGGTACGCACTTGCGCAGTTGAGGCGGAGCAGGGCTGCAGCGCCCGGGCCGCACAAGCCGGCCCGTGGAGCCCCCGCCCAATCGACTCGGCGGTGCGGGCTTGTTAGTCTGGTCGTGAACCCACCGCCCTGCGCTCAGTGACCCCTTCGACTATCCAATCCGCACACGCCCGCGTTGACGTGTGCGCCGAGCTCGGCGCCGGACTGCTCACCTACTCACTCGCTGACGGCACATCCGTCCTCAGACCCAGCCCCTCCGAAATCAGGTCGCCATTCGATCTGGCGTGTAACCTCATGGTGCCCTGGTGCAACCGTCTTTCCGATGGCGGTTTCAGCGTCGATGGCACCTTCCACCCCATCGAACCTAACCTGCCAGGCCAGTCGCTGCCGTTGCACGGCAACGCTTTCCAAAAGCCGTGGACCATCACCAAGCATGACGACGCCTCGATCGAGCTTGCGTTGATTTCGCGCGGGCCTGGTCCCTATCACTACGAAGCGCATGTGCGGTACGCGCTCGATAATGCCGCGCTCATTGTCGATCTCGGTGTCTGGCACTGGGGTGAGACGCCCCTCCCCTACGGCCTCGGTTTGCACCCCTGGTTCGAGAAAGACACCGACACCACTGTGCAATTCACAGCCGATACCGCTGTGCTTACCAGTGAACACAAACTCCCCACCGAACGCATCGCGTTGCGCAGGCAACCAGCTTGGCAATTTGATGCGGCTTCAAGCCTGCCGGACGATGGCATCGACAACGCGTTTGCGGGGTGGGACGGTGTCGCCCGCATCAACTGGCCCACTCGCGGGCTCGCTGTCGAAATCAGTACGGAACCTGCCCAGCCCTGTTGCCATCTTTTCACGCCAGACCGCGATGCAGATTTCTTCTGTTTCGAGCCGGTGAGCCACCTGCCAAACGCGCACCACTGGGCAGGTGCCCAACCAGACGGGCTGACCACGCTGGAACAAGGCGACGGAATGGAGTTTCGCACGGTGATCAGCCCGTTCGGTGGTCGCTAGCCCACTGCACCCCACCAATCAGCCTTTCTTCAGATCAGCGCGGCCCGGCCGATATCCCAACGTACTGCCAGCATCCGCAATTGCTTAGCGGTTGGCGCCCTCCACCCGATTGCCATGAACTCAGCACACCAACCGTCACGCGGTTTTACGCTCATCGAGCTCATGATCGTAATCGCAATCGTGGGCATACTCGCTTCCATCGCAATGCCGTCCTACCGAGATTATGTGCGCAAGAGCAACATGGCCGAGGTGGTCACGTTGGTTGATTCGATGCGCAAGAAGGCCATGGCGCACTACAACGAAACCGGCAGCTGGCCAGCTGACTCCGCAGCCGGACTCGCGGTGTTGGGGGTAACAGCACAGACCGATTTCGCCACCGATACCATCGAGCGCGCACACCTCGCAGACCGCCGCGGCATCGGTCAGGTTTACGTAAGGGTCAACGAATCGGCCTTCGGTGTGAACGAGTGGATTCGATTCAACATGCAGGACACGGGCACGATGATCACGGGCAGCTTCTGCCACCCCGACGACCCCACTGCGGCGACGCTCACGGCATATTTGCCGGATTCCTGTTGACCGCGGGCCCCGAGTGCGTCTTCCGACTCAGCAGTCGTCCGGCAGGTTGCGTGTCGTGCGGTATTCACGAACCGCTCTCTCGAGTGCAGTGAGCTCCGGATCGTCCAATCCAACCTTCGCGAGACCCGCAACCGTGCTGTAGAGGTATTCACGGCTGGTCCCGATGGTCCCCTCCGCCAACGCGATGCACTCCACCAATTTTTGCGGCAGCAGCTCACAACAGTAGCGCTCGTGTTTAGGGTTGGCCAGAAACACCACACAGCGAATACTCTCGCCATCGCGCGTGATCGCCTCGAGCACTTCGGCCCGGTACGCACCACTTATCATCTCGCGTCGCCAGATGCAGGTCAGCTCCCAATCCACCCGCTCCGCCGGCACGTGAAAGGCAACGCCATCGCAATGGTCACCCGGCGCCAGCGCGAGATAGAACCCGGGCGAGTCGTCGCTACCCCGACCCGACTTGTCCCATAGGCAGTATCGGCGTGTCAGCCCGTTGATGCGCGCCGGCTCGCTGCGATCAAAATCGATGCAGGGATTCCAGATCAGTGAGCCGTATCCAAATATCCACACATCCCGACCCTCGATCTGTTCGAGCACACGGCGGCGTGAGGCCTCGAATTGGGCGTCATCGAGCAAGGGGTAATCGGGGAAGTTTTCGCGGATGCGCGCGCGCAGTCGATCGTGCTCGAGATCGTCTCGGGTTAGAGCCATGCGCCACACTGCCGGGGGATGAAACGGAACGCCTGATAGTGCACGAGCGCGGACACGGTTACCAGTGGCTGCGAACCTGTAGGAATCGGCTGGCGTTCAGTCGCGCCAACCGACCACACAACGTGTGTCGCGGATGATCTGCAACAGTGGATAGTCGAGAGTGATGACACGCACGGCAATGTTCATGTCACAAGGCAGAATGTCGCCGATGTGTTGATCGACCTGACGCCGAACCTGTTCGAGTTTGGACGCCGGGTCTACCACCAGAAAGAACACCAGGCTGGCCGGCATGGCCAGACCCAACTCCTTGACCTCGGGCAGATAGGCTTCGCGTACCGGCTGTATATCCGAGACCAGCCGTGACAGCCTCGTGATCAGCTCGCTGGACACACGCTTGCTCGGTCTGCCGAAAAGCAGCTGGCGATCAATTCGTTCGTAGGTGTCCGGCGTCATGGTGGCGTCTTCCCATCGGTACTCAGATGAACATAGCAGCTCTGCCACAAGGTGTCGGACCCTGTGCAGCGGCTGCATTGTCCTCAACAGCCCAGTGCGTTCGCCAGTTCGGTCATTGACGCCACCTCGAGCGTTCCACTCGGTCTCGGCGCACGCTCAAGCGCGGCGCCCGGGCCAAATTCGAGCGGCCTATCGACGTAGGCGCAGGGCAGACCGTGGCTTGCCGCCGCGTCGAGGTCTTCGGGATGACAGGCGACCATCATCACCGATGCCGGTGGCAGGTCGAACACATCCGCGACCCCGAGGTAAGTCGCGGCGTCCGGCTTGTAGGCCCGGAACACCTCGGCGGAGAGCACGCAATCCCAGTGCAAGCCCGCGCGCTTGGCCATGTGGGTGAGCAGGGACAGGTTGCCGTTCGAGAGCGGGCACACCGTGAAGCGGGCCGCCAGCCGGTGAATGCCTTCAACGGAATCCGGCCACGCTGGCAGACGATGCCAGGCCCGCGTCAGGTGGGTGCGCGTGGCCTCGTCGATGTCATCCCGACCCCGCTCGGCCAACACGCCGTCGAGAATGCGCCGGTGGAGCACGTCCAGCTTCACCCACTCGCCGCCGGACCGTACCGTCTCCATCGCCGGCTGGTACCCCGCGCGCCAGGCGAGCGCAATCTCGTGTCCATCGAGGCCGCAATCGAGTGCGTCGACCTCATCCTTGATGCCGGAATACCAGTCGACAACGGTGCCGAACACATCGAAAACAAGCACTTCGGGGCCGGACATGGGCTGCTCTCCTCTTCTGCGAAATAGTTGTCTGAACACGATCGTCACTGTCCGCTCGACGCGCGCCACGTCGGGCCACGTCGGGCCACGTCGGGCCATGACAGACGGTACACTGTGTGTGTCTTGATGGAGCTTATCCCATGTCGCTCAACCACGGCTTCAGCCACCTCGCCATGCCAGGCCCGACGGTCATTCCAGACCGGGTTTTACAAGCCATGCACCGGCCCTCGCCGGACATCTACAGCGGAGAACTGGTCGAGGGCTCGACCGCTCTCTATGCCGATCTCAAACGCGTGGCGAAAACCGACGCTGACGCCGTTATTTACATCGGCAACGGACACGCAGGCTGGGAGGGCGCGCTCGCCAACACACTGCAACCGGGCGATCGGGTGCTTGCGCTCTATACCGGACGCTTCGGCCGAGGTTGGGCCAGCATGGCCGAGGCCCTCGGCGTCGAGGTCGAGTCACTGGATTTCGGTGAAGCCCAACCGGTAGACCCACAGCGGGTCGAGGATGCCCTGCGCGCCGACACCGCCCACACACTTCGCGCCGTGATCACAGTGCAGACCGATACCTCGACATCCGTTCGCAATGACATCGCGGCTCTGCGCGCAGCGCTCGACAACGCCGGACATCCGGCGCTTCTGATGGTCGATTGCATCGCATCGCTTGGCTGCGAGCCGTATCACATGGACGACTGGGGTGTGGACGTCACCGTGGCCGCCTGCCAGAAGGGGCTGATGACCCCACCCGGGCTCGCCTTCAATTTCATCGGCAAGCGCGCACGCGAGCGACGCGCTTCACTCAACCGCGTGAGCAACTACTGGGACTGGACGCCGCGCATCGAAGGCGAGCATTTCTACCAGAAATTCTGCGGCACGCCCCCGACCCACCACCTCTTCGGCCTGCGCGAGGCGTTGGACATGCTGCACGAAGAAACCATCGAGCGAACCTGGCAACGCCATGCAGCTTGCGCAGGCGCCGTCTGGGCCGCCGTCGACGCGTGGTCTCAGGACGGACCACTGAGGCTGCACATCGACAACAAGGCGCACCGCTCGACGGCGGTGACCACTGTGGTCGCCGGACCCGGCAACGGGCCGCGCATCCGGCAGTGGTGTATCGACAACGTCGGCGTCACCCTCGGGTTCGGTCTGCCCGTCGGCGAGATCGAATCGGCCCGCCCGGACAACCTCTTTCGAATTGGTCATATGGGTCACGTGACAGCAAATGGATTGCTCGGAAGCCTAGGTAGCATCGAGACTGCGCTGACATCACTCGGAATCGACCACGGCGCAGGCGCGCTCGAAAACGCCGCAAAATCCCTCGCCGCTGCTGTAAGTCGTTGAAACAGCGTGTGCAGCCCGGTAGGCTGGAAGCAGTTCTGAACAGCGCACAGCGCAGAGACAGCTGACACACCACATCACGGAGATGGTAACCATGTGGAATGATTTCATCACACTGAACAACGTAGGCACACGCGAAGGCGGCATCCGACTGGGCGCCGGCGGCGTTGCAGTCCTCTGGGGCATCACGGGCGGCGGTTTTCTGCTGGCCATCATCGGCGCCGTACTTGCGGTCACCGGATTCTACAACTCGTGCCAGATCTACAAGCTGATGGGCCGCAACACCAACACCGGTGCCACCGCGACAGCTGCCGCCAGTGCAGCCGCTGCACCGGTCGCCAGAGCCGCTGAAGCCGTGGAAGAAGTCAAAGAGAAGGCCGAAGACGCCTCCGCCTGACCTGACCCGCCAAACCCCGCCCCGCACACGGCCGGGCGGGTTGCGCACTCGAAGATCCAATTGCCCGCCAACGGCGAGCTGAACGGCGCAAAGCGCCGCCCGAGGGGTGAGGAATCGCTCCAGGCGATTTCGAATCCATCCCGAACGGGCTGAACACGTCCCGAATGCAAAGTAATCGAAGCTACCGGCATGACGGTCAGCCTGCTCAGCCAACGCAAAGCACATGCTGCGATCCGTCCGAGTGGCTGAAGGCGCACGTCTGGAAAGCGTGTAGACGGTAACCCCGTATCGAAGGTTCGACAGCTCGCCAAAGGCGAGCTGGACGGCGCAACGCGCCGCCCGAAGGGTGAGGAATCGCTCCGAGCGATTTCGAATCCATCCCGAACGGGCTGAACACATCCCGAATGCAATGCAGCGTAAATTACCGCCGTGACGGTCAGCCTGCTCAGCCAACGCAAAGCACATGCT
>CALDHJ010000050.1 GCA_937941555.1 uncultured Granulosicoccaceae bacterium
AGCACCGCACCAGGCTCCTGCTTGATCTGCGACAGGATGCTCTTGAGGCGCTTTTCGAAATCTCCTCGGTACTTGGTGCCAGCGACCAGTGCACCGAGGTCGAGTGAGTAGATCACGGAATCGGCGAGCACCTCGGGTACTTCCTCGTCCACGATCTTCTTGGCCAGACCTTCAGCGATTGCCGTCTTGCCAACGCCGGCCTCACCCACCAGCAGCGGGTTGTTCTTGCGGCGGCGGCACAACACCTGAACCGCGCGCTCGACTTCATGGTCACGGCCGATCAACGGGTCGATCTGGCCCTCGGCGGCGCGCTGGTTAAGGTTGGTCGCGAATTTCTGCAGCGGCTTCTCGGCTTGCGAATCCTCACCACCGCCGTCGTTGACAGTGGAGTCCTCGTCCTCGCCCTCTTCATCGCGCGATTTCGAAATACCGTGGGAGATGAAATTGACCACGTCCAGGCGGGAGATATTCTGCTTTCCAAGCAGGTAGACGCTGTGGCTGTCCTGCTCGCCAAACACGGCAACCAGCACGTTCTCACCGCTGACTTCCTTCTTGCCGGACGATTGCACGTGGAACACCGCGCGCTGAAGCACACGTTGGAAGCCCAGCGTCGGCTGGGTATCACGGGTATCACTGTCGTCGAGCAGCGGGGTGTTTTTCTCGATGTAGCTGCGCAGCTCCTCGCGCAACTCGTCGACATGCCCTCCACAGGCACGAATCACTTCAGCGGCTTGTGCGTTGTCGACCAACGCCAGCATGAGGTGTTCGACGGTCATGAACTCATAGCGCTGCTCGCGCGCTTTGCGAAAGGCCCCGTTCAGGGTTTCTTCGAGTTCTTTGCTCAGCATTGTCGACCTCTTCGTTCTCGGTGTTTGCGCCGTCCTCGAAAGGGCGGCCTCAGGTTTCTTCCATCTGGCACAACAACGGATGCTGGTTGTCGCGCGAAAACTGGTTCACTAGTGTCACTTTGGTCTCGGCGACATCCCGCGCGTACACGCCGCATACACCTTTGCCGCGGGTGTGCACATGCAGCATGACTTGCGTGGCTGCCTCACGGTTCATCGAAAAATAGCTTTCGAGAACGAGAACGACGAATTCCATCGGGGTGTAATCGTCGTTCACGAGCACAACCTGATAGAGCGGCGGCGGCTTGAGAGCAGGTTTCGCTTCTTCGGTTGCCACTCCGTTATTGTCTTCTGATTCCTCGCGCCTTCCCATACTCGCGTTCCGACTCTCACTGCCCAGATAGCAGGTAACATGCCGCGCCGTGTGGCGCGGAACCCAGGGATATGCGGGCAACTTAAACCCACTGATTCAGTATAGGTTGGGGACAGCAAGCGGCAATTCAATGCCAGTTCGGCGTCCCCGGCGGCAAGCCTCCCCACTTTTGCCCGGTGCTATGCTGAGTGCCGCCAATCCTATTGAGTGCACCCGTGTCCAGATCGTTCACCCTCGTCGACAACCAAGACCGCATCAACGCACTCGCAGAGCGTCTCGGCGCCGAGCCCTGGGTTGCAGTGGACACCGAATTCATGCGCGAGCGCACCTACTATCCAGTGCTGTGCCTCTTGCAGGTTGGCACAGAGAAATGGTGTGAGCTGGTCGATCCGCTGGCTGATGTCGACCTCGACCCGCTCTGGGACGCGTTGTATCGACCCAGCTTGCGAAAGGTCTTCCACGCGGCCGAGCAGGATCTCGAATTGCTGACACTCGAGCGCGGCACCCCCCCGGCCAACCTGTTCGACACCCAGATTGCCGCCCCCCTGCTCGGCCAGCCTGAGGGGATGGGCTATGCGCGGCTGGTTGAAGCCCTTACAGGTGTGCAGCTGAGCAAGGATCAGACACGCGCTGACTGGGCTGCGCGGCCACTGTCCGAGGCCGCCTTGCGTTACGCCGCTGACGATGTCATCCACCTCGCAACAATCTACCCGATGCTGGAACGGGAACTCGCCCGCCTGGGGCGCGACGCCTGGCTCGAGGCCGACTGGGCCAGCCTCGCGGATGCGGCACGCTTTCAGCGCGATCCCGAAACCGTGGGGC
Organism: uncultured Granulosicoccaceae bacterium; assembly: GCA_937941555.1. Lineage (GTDB taxonomy): Bacteria > Pseudomonadota > Gammaproteobacteria > CALCKW01 > CALCKW01 > CALCKW01. The sequence goes on from CALDHJ010000050.1 coordinate 2,041, forward strand.
AGCGCCTGAAGGGCCTCGACCGCCTCTCCCCTGCGCAGCAGGCACGTGCGCAGCGTCTGGCCACCTGGCGCGAGCGCATTGCGCAGCAAACCAACCAGCCCAAAGGCTGGCTTTTGAGCGATGGCACACTGCAGTTGGTGGCGCGACGCAACCCGACCTCACTGGCCGAGTTGAAGCGGATCCGGGACCTCAAACCCGGTGTTGCATCTCAACACGGCACCGCGCTGCTCGACGTGCTTGCGGCGGCGCCGTCAAACCCGGAACACCCGATTCGCACACAACGAAAATCGCGTGGCGACGACAACCGACGGGCTGTTCTCGATGCACTGGGTGCCCACGTGTCGTTGATTGCGACACAGCAGGCGATTCACCCGGACGCGCTGGCACCGCGCAGTCTGCTCGACCGATGGCTTGACGACCCCTCCAGCCACTTCACACCGGCATGGCGCGATCAGTTGCTGTTCGAACCGCTAGCGGAGTTCCTGTCGGGCACATCCAACCTGCGGGTTGAGTCCGGCGCGCTGGTGGTGGATCGCGGCAGCTAGGAAACTATGAACAAGTCCCAGCTGTGCGCGAGAGAAGGCGAGGCCATCCGTCTGACGGACCATCCAAAAAAGCGGACCGGGCCGACGCACCGGATTAACTGCAACAAATGCGCATATTGATTGGCCGTCACACGTGGTC
>CALDHJ010000051.1 GCA_937941555.1 uncultured Granulosicoccaceae bacterium
AGAAGCGGTCCAGCACCGGCATGAGGTACACATCCAGGCGCACGACATCTAGCCCCCGCCAGGCGATGATCATCAGCGCCAATCCGGAGGTCTTGCCAAGCCAATCCGATCGCTGTTTGCGTTCGACCATGAGCAGCTCGATGCCGTAGAGCATCACCACCAGCGCGACGATGAAAATCGGCACACTGAATTGGCCAACCGGGAGGAAATCTGCAAAGAAGATGCTGCACAGCACCACGAACAGCAACAGGTAGTCGAGAGATGTGACCCGAAACTCTTCCTTTCGCCGCCGCGGTGAAAAGCGGATTGCCACCGCCACACACAGCGCAACCGCAATGTAGTAGCCCATCTCGAACATCGGCGCCCAGTCGCGCTGCCAGCCACTGCGGTCCCAGGCACAGAGGTACACCACGAAGACGGTGACGGTGTAGACCGCGAGCCGACGTGGCGTGGACCCGAGGCTACGCCGCAAAAACGACTGCAACGCAACCGGAATCAACAGAATCAGCGCGACAAACCCGTAATCGATGTCGACGTCGTCAATCAGCAGCGTCACGGCCACCAGATAGACCGGAATCAGGAATTCGAGTGCACGCCGTGGGAACACCACCAACAGCTTCTTGCGCAGTGTCTTGTCGATATCACCCGACATGTCGATCAGCTGGCCGAACTGAAGCCCCGATTCGTGTGCCCGCCAGTCGCGGCGTTCAGCTGAGGTGAGCAACAACAGAAAAACACCACAGATGCCCGCGTAGGCGGCGAGAATCACCAGATCATGCGCGTGGCGCAACAACAGCCCGGACAGGACCATTGCCGCGTGCAGCACATAGATAATTGTCACCGTTTCCTTGTGCACGAATCCGCGATCGAGCAAACGGTGGTGAATATGGTGTTTGGAGGCCTTGAAGATCGGCTGTTTGTTGCGCAGCCGGACGTACAACACCAGGAAGAAATCGAACACCGGCAACCCGAGCAACGGCAGCATCGCCGCTGCACTGAGTTCGGTGTCGGCGTATTGCGTGAGCCAAATCGCGAGAAACCCGACAACGAAGCCGAGAAACTGCGCGCCACTGTCGCCCATGAACACCCGCGCCGGGTGGGTGTTATAGCGCAGAAACCCCAGCACGCCGCCAACCGCTGCCAAGGCCACGATCAACAGCACCGAAGACTCGGCGAGGTAGGCCAGCAAGGCAATGCCCGCGAGCGTCAGCAACGACTCCCCACCCGCCAGGCCGTCAAGTCCATCAGACTGGTTGGTAGCGTTGATCATCGCCACCAGGCACACAATCGTGATGCCCATGGAGAGGGCCACCGGAGGCTGCCACTCGACAAATACCGGGTATTGGCTGATGAAGAAGTCGCCAAAGACAACCAGCGGCACCGCCGCGAGAAATTGCCCGATGAACTTCATCTTCGGGCCCATCTCGTAGCGGTCGTCGAGCGCGCCAAAGAGCAGCAGGATCAAGCTACCGTAGATGAACACGCCCAACAGTGGCGTCAGGGTTGTCATCGCAAACAACGGAATGAGCGTGCCGAAGACAATTCCCCAGCCACCCACACGAGGAATCGGCTGCGCATGCACGCGACGACCACTGGGGTGATCGACCATGCCCAGTCGCTCAGCGTGGCTCATCATGAAGGGCACCAACACCAGCGAAATGATCGTTGCAGCTGCGATGACGTAGAGATACTGCATCGATCAGGTGTCCGTTTGCCTTGGCGTGTACATCAAATCAATCAACCAAACGTCTTGGACTGTTCAAGTCGCAACTGATCGACGAGGCGGCCTTCCGGCACGACAACATCATCGTAGGAAATGATCGCATCCTTCGCGATAGCCCGCTTGAGGACACAGCCTTCGCTGAGACTCATGGGCAACGCGTTGAGCGATGTGCTGGTCTTGTAGTTATCGATACTGCCGAAACAATGATAGCCGCCGATGCCGTCGAGCGTCTCCCCTTCTGCCAGATCGGTTTTGGCGACAGTCAGGACATCCGCCACCGGACCTGCCAGCGGCGCGGCCGCAGCGTCCTCAAACAGCACCGCCCGAGCAACGGTCAATGGCGTTTCCAGGTGTGGCAGGTGATAGGGCACATAGAACGTGTAGAGCGGCCCCTCCCCCATTTTCAAATAACTCGCGTATTGCTGCAGTATCGGGTTTTCATTGTACCCGAGCACGAACACGCCCGGACCCGGTTCGGCGCCGAGAATGTAGTCCACCATGCCACCATCGCGCAGCTGATCAAGATCGAAGAGATCTGGTGCTTCGGTGACGTGCTTGCATTCAGGGCCGTACATCCCACGCGTACCGACCTTGAAACCGGTAGCATTGGCAACGACCACCATCTCCATGGAGATTTTGGTCCCATCGGCAAACGAGGTGATCATTTTCGGCTTCTGTTTGACCCGATCGGCGAACTCCTTTTGCGTCGCCGGTGTCCGGTAGTTGTCCTGAAGCCCCTTGATGTTGCCGCACATCAGCGGCTCGTAGCCGATGCTCTTGACCCAGCGGTAGAGGTTCATGACCACGCCGGGCTGATCGCCGTCGCAATTGGTGATGGTGACACCCTGCTGATCGGCATACCGTTTGAGAATCGGGCCAACCACCGCGTCGAGTTCGGCGTTGAGCAGAACCACGTGTTTACCATGCTCGATGGCCCGCAGGGTTACCTGAGCGCCGAACTCCACTTCCCCGGTCGATTCGACAATGCAGTCGATGTTGCCGGCTTCGCAGAGCAGCATCGGATCGTCTGCTATCGCGGGACGTCCAGCCTCGATAGCCGCTTCCAGAGCCGCAACCGACGTCACGTGTTCGGGCTTGTCGACCCCCGCCTGCTCATAGGCTTGCGCCGCTGACGACAACGTGCGGTTGTAGACGGCACTTGCCTGCATGCCAGTGATCGATTGAATGATGGTCAGTACGAGCCCACGGCCCATGTAGCCCGCGCCAATAACTCCGACGCGAACCGGTCGCCCCTCGGCCTCTCGCTTTGCCAGCGCCGTATCGACAATAATCATGCTCTCTCCTTCAATCTCGTGCGCTGTAGGCAGGCCACTGAGTGTCCTTGTCGGACAAGGTCAGCCCGTCGGTTATCGGCCACTCGATGGCAAAGGTGGGATCGTTCCAGCAGTAGCCCTGCTCCGAGCCAGGTGCGTAGGCCGCGCTGACCATGTAGTGCATCTCGGTGTCGTCTTCGAGAGTCAGATACCCGTGAGCGAAACCCTTGGGCACGAACAACATGTTGCCTTGCGCGGCGTCGAGTTCGATGCCGAACCAGGAGCCGCGGGTCGCGGAATCCGGCCGCAGATCCACAGCGACGTCGAAAGCCCGGCCTCGGGTACACCGCACCAGCTTGTCCTCGGCATCTTGCCCACGTTGAAAGTGCAGACCTCTTAGCGTCCCGCGCGTTCGCGAGGTCGCAGCATTTGCCTGCTCGATATGTGCACACAATCCGTGCGCCGCAAATTCCGCCGTGCAGAACACCCGTGCAAAGTGGCCGCGGTCATCGCCGCGGCGCTCCTGTTCGATGACAAAGCAACCCGAAAGCGGGGTTTCCGTGAATTTCATGGGCCTAGAGTCCGATGCCTTCATATCGCGGCACGGAATCCTTGGCCAGCATGCGCCGCCCGTCGATTACAACCGGTGGTGAATCCATACTCGATACCAGCGCCGGCAGGCCCGCAAATTCGTCCCAGCGGGTCATCAGCAGAATCGCCTCCACGCCATCGAGCGCCGCCGCCATGCTCGGTGCGTAGTGGATGTCGAGGCCGGAGAAGGTGTGGCGCGCCTCATCGACCGCAATGGGATCAAAGGCCTGGATGATGGCCCCCTCCTCTGCCAGCGTCTGCACCACCGGAATGGCGGGCGATTCACGCATGTCGTCGGTGCCAGGCTTGAACGCGAGCCCGAGCACGGCGACCTTGACACCTTTGCGGTTGGCGATGTGCTTGTCGAGCAACTCGATCATCTTGGCCGGCTGCTCGGCATTGACCGAGACCACCGCGTCGAGCAACGCCATGTCACGGCCGTGCCGTTTGCCGTGTGCAATCAGGGCCTTGACGTCCTTGGGAAAGCAGCTGCCACCAAAGCCGCAACCGGCTTCGAGGTAGGTGTTGGAACTTGGCGACACGCGAGTGCCGTCGGCCATGATCGGCGAGAACCGCTTGTCGAGGTGCACGCCGCGCATGACCTCCTGTGCATCGATCTCACCAATGCTCGCGCAGAGGTTGCCGATTTCGTTCGAAAAGGAAATCAGGGTTGCGAGCAGCGAGTTCGCCGCGTACTTGATCATCTCGGCCGTCTTCGGGTTGGTACGGACGATTTCCACACCTTCGAAAGGCGCATACACCGCCGCGAGCATGTCTCGCGCCTTCTCGTCGTTGCCGCCGACGACAATGCGGTCGGGGTTCATGAAATCCGAGATGGCATCGCCTTCGCGAAGGAATTCCGGGTTCATGCCGACGCCGAAGTGCACGCCGGCTTTCTTGTTCGACTCGCGCTCGAGAATCGGCAACACGACATCGTCCGTTGTGCCAGGCACCACAGTGCTCTTGACCACGACCATGTGGTATTCATCTCGCTCGCGCAACGCAAAGCCGATCTCGCGCGCGACCTGACGAATGAAGCTAACGTCGATTGCGCTGCCGTCGAAAGGCGTGCCGACCGCTATCAGCGACAAATCACTCGCAATCACGGCCTCGCGCAAGTCGGTGCTGGCGCGCAACCGTTTGCCGATATTGTCTTTCAGCAGCGCTTCCAGACCGATTTCGTAAATCGGTGGCTCGCCACGGTTGATCTTGTCGACTTTCTCCTGATCCAGGTCAACACAGATCACGTCGTGGCCTTTTGCCGCCAGGCAGACGCCCGACACCAGTCCCACATACCCCGTTCCGGCCACTGCAATTTTCATCAGGCGTCCTCCGCCTCGCGGTTGCCGCTATACCACACGAGTGCGCGTTGCAAACCGTCATCGATGCCGATGCCCGGCTCGTAGTTCAGGTGCTCACGTGCCTTGTCAATGATCGGACAACGTCGGTTGGGGTTGTCGGTGAGGTAGTCCTTGTCGTCACTCTCGCCCAGCACGAGCTTGCCGTTGTAGCCCCAAAGCGTTTCGCCCAACGCAATCACGCGCTCGGCGAGCTCTCGCATCGAGATCTCGGGGGTGTCGATGCCGATGTTGTACGACTCCCCGTTCTGACCAACGAGCAAAATCTTGTAGTAGCCGACAATGGCATCGGCGATGTAGCAGAAGGTCCTTGTTGGTGCGCCGTCCGAGAGCATCACGATGTCTTCGTTGTTCAGCACATTGCGCACGAAATCCGGCAACACGCGGCGATCGGATATCTTGAGGCCCGGCCCGTAGTTGTTGAACGGCCGTGCAATGCGCACCGGCAGGTCGTATTGCTGCGCGAAATTCACGCACAATGTCTCGCCGTATCGCTTGGATTCGTCGTAACACGCCCGCGGACCGGTGCACGACACGTTGCCGCGGTAGGTTTCAGGCGTGGGAATGTTGTCGCCGGTCGGGTCGCCGTAGATTTCACTTGTCGAGTAGTAGAGGAACCCGCCAAGCGGCTTGCCGGCCTTGCCCTGCGCGTGGGTGTAGTCGAGCAATTGACGCAAGCCGTTGACGTTCGCGTCCATGGTTTCAATCGGAAACTTCCGATAAAACATCGGGGACGCAATGCTCGCGGCGTGAATAATCCAGTCGACATCACCGAGGTCGTACGGCAAGGGCTCGATCACATCGTACTTTTGAACCGTGAGGTTGGCGTCACCCTCCAGCGCCGTGAGCCACTCGGGCACACCGCGAATGAAGTTGTCGTACACCAACACCTGAACCGGCTTGCTCGCACGGGTCTGATTCCAGTGCAGTGCGGCCTGGACCAGGTAGTAGCCGAGGAAGCCCGCACCGCCGGTGATCAGCAAGCGCTTGCCGTCGAGTTTGGGAAATTCCTGCGCCAACTTGTCGCAGATGTATTCGAGGTCCGCCTGAACCACATCGTTCGCAGTGTGCATCGTGTCCATTTCGTTCCGGTCCATCACCAGATTTTCCAGGGGGCCTTCTGGGTTGCCCAGAGCTCCTCAAGTTGCATTTTGTCTCGCAGCGTATCCATCGGCTGCCAGAATCCGTCGTGCCGAAACGCCGAGAGCTCGCCCTCTTGAGCCAGGCGCTCCATCGGTTCCCGCTCCCAGGTCGTGTGATCGCCTTCGATGTAGTCAATCACGCTCGGTTCGAGCACGAAGTAGCCACCGTTGATGTAGGCACTGCCGCCCGTGGGCTTCTCACGAAAGCTCGAGACGCGCGTTTCGCCGTCAATCAAACTGAACGCGCCAAATCGACCCGGCGGCTGCACGGCAGTCATGGAAGCCTTGGTCCCGTTTTGCGCATGAAAGGCGAGCAAGGCGGTGATGTCGACATCGCCGACACCGTCTCCGTAGGTGAAACAGAATGTTTCATCGCCGATGTAATCGCGAACACGGCGCAGTCGCCCGCCAGTCAGTGAACCCTCGCCGGTGTCAACACAGCTCACTTTCCAGGGTTCGGCGTTGCTGTGGTGCACCGCCATGGTGTTTTCCTTCAGGTTGAAGGTCATGTCGGCGTGGTAGAGGAAATAGTTGGCGAAGTACTCCTTGATCACGTTGCCCTTGTAGCCGCAGCAGATGACGAACTCGTCTACCCCGTGCGCCGCGTAGGTCTTCATGATGTGCCAAAGAATTGGCATACCACCGACCTCAACCATCGGCTTGGGCCGAATTGCGGTCTCTTCCGACAAACGGGTACCCAGCCCGCCAGCCAATATCACGGCTTTCATGTTTGTCTCCGGCTAACCAATAGACTTCAGACGCCGCGCGGTAGTGCACCACGGCGGTGTGAAGTCACTGTTGAAACACAGATGGTTCGATGCAAGGCATACGCCAACCGCCTGGCCCACAAAGGCCGGCCCATCGAGGGAAATCGGCTATCGACCACCCTGTAATGGACGCGAATACGTCACGCCTACAAAGCCCGCCGTACTGACCCCGGATGTGGCGACGTTGTCGCGCTTTTCCCGGCGATACCGCAGTCCGGCGTCGAGCACCCACCATCGCTTGAAGCGCCAATTGACCGAGGGCTCGAGCGCGAGGAATCGGCGATCGGCATTCGCGTTGTCTCGCAACGCCTTGTTCTGGAAAAGCTTGTTGCGCCACGTCAAGGTGACGAGCTCTGAGTACTGGTGAACGGCGTTGAGGATGAGCTCGTCAGCCAGGACCACATCACCCGAGCCGCTGGGGAACAGCGTGCGGCCCACACGCCCGGCATAGGTCGTGCGGCCGGTCGAGCGATTGGCCTCGATCTGCGCCAACACGCCATCGTCGGACCCGCTTTGAGCGTCGGAATCGAAATCGGTGTTGCGAAAGGCGGCCCGGAAAGCGATGTCGGATGTCTCCGAGAAGCGATGGCGGAAACCGGCACCAAGCAATTGCGTCTGGTAGCTGAATTCCGAGCTGTCGGAGTTGTAGTCCTGTAGTTCGAGGTCGGTCCACCAGCTGTTTATCGGGTTCAGATCCCTCTCGTACTGGGCGTTGATGCCGGTGCTGACGAAATCCACAAGGTTCGTCGTGACGATGAAGCTGCCACGCTGAAATTCAACGTTGTCGTGCTCGACAGATGAGATGTCACCGCTGACCCGTACACGCGAGACTGGCGACAGCTGATACAGGTAGCTCGGCGCGATCGACAAGCGCCCACGCCGCACATCCTCGCGGCTCAGCCCGCTTTCGACGTCTTCCGGCAGCACCAAGGTCCCGGCATCCAGGCTGATGTCCTGCAGGAGGGAATCGTCACGGTAAGTCGCCTGCAAACGCCATTCATAGCGGGGCTGCACATGCCGCGTGTCGTAACGCAGCGTGATGTCGACCCGGTCGTCAAGCTCGGATTGATTGTCGTCGAATGAAAACGCGTCAAGACGAATGCCCGCCGAGCTTTGTATGGCTGGCGACAACCGCACCGCCGACAACCCGACGCTGGCCTTCAAGCTTGTCACTTCGAGTTTGTCTTCGTCGACGTTGTTGAGTTTGAAGTTGTCATCAAACCCCAGCTGGGCACCGTACGAGGTTTCCAATTGCCACGCATTGGCAAACGCGGGGGTCACGCCGGACGACAACGTCACCACACTCACATATAAAACGCTGCGCACCACTTTTGCAGTGGCGTGCACAGGGAACATTGCCATACCCGGGGCTCCATCAATTCGCTGATCTACCCGAATTCTAGAGGGCATCCAAAAAAAAAACCGCTCAACCCGAGCGAGTTGAGCGGTTCGTGCAGTGGGTGCGATCAGGGAACGACGACCACGTCGCCGCTGTGTAACACAATGTTCTGGTCCAAATCGCGGCCGCGCTTCACGTCGCTGAAATCGAAGCGGTAGACCTGCTGGTCTTGCGTAAGCTGGCTGCGGCGTTGAATCTGAATTTTGTCCTCAACCGCGTAGGGTGTCATTCCACCTGCGAGCGTGAGCGCCTGCATGACGTCGACATACCGGCCGAGCGTAAACTGGCCGGGGTTCTGAACCTGACCGATCACGAACACCGTGTAGCCCGACACCTTGGTCACCGATACCGTCACGACCGCTTCCGGGATATAGCGCTCAACGCGGCGGCGAATCTCTTCCTGGACCTGTTTGGGTGTCTTCCCGGACACCGTCAGGTCGCCGGCCAGCGGAAATGAGATGCCGCCGTCCGGCCGCACCAGCACTTCCTTGTCGAGATCCTCTTCTTTCCAGACCGAGATTTGCAGCACGTCCTCAGGGCCAATGCGGTAAGCCGGGTTGTTGTCCGGGGCATTCCCTTCAGCCATCGCTCCGAAGGAAATCACGAAAAGCCCGAGACCCAGGACATAGGTCGCCGCGTGCTTGATCGATTTGTGAATCATGGGAGTCCTCAACCTTCACTTTGAATACGTGCCCGTGTTCACACACGGGCCAAGAATGAGTGCGTGCAACCGGCTTTTCGGTCCCATCGCGGATAACCGATGATGATAGACCGTAAGCCCCGACAACAGTTGCCGCAGTTGCGCGTCAATTTATTGTCTTGGAAGTCTGACCCGTGAAATCGGCCAGAATTCCATGACCTCAATCGAGTTGCCCGGGCCGCCGCATGATCGCGACGTATGCCAGCACAACCACAACCAGCAATCCGAACACCGGCGCAACACCGCTACTACTGCCGCCCGTGTCCACCACTTCGGGTTCTACCGCGACGGTTACCGCCGCATAGGGGGGCACGTCGGTTGCCGCACTCTGATTCTCCAACCCTTCTTGCACAACTGGTTACTCCATTTACAACTTTTACAGCTCGCGATGCAGGCTAGGCACCGAGGTCAACAAACGCCCACTGCGCCATGTCAGGGATCGCTGGCGGTCACCGTGATCGATCCCGTTGCCGAATCGATTCCGTCCGTCACCTCGAACTCGATAACACGCAACCCGGCGGTGCCAGGTGTGTAGACAATCTCCGCACCGGACACGCTCAACACACCCGTCGCATCCTCCGACCCAACGGCAAATTGCGCGCTGATCAGGTTCAGCGTATCGCCGACGTCTGCGTCACTCGCAGACCCCGACACCACCACATCATAGCGCAGCTCTGCCCCCACATCGGTCGCCGCAAGGCCAGTATCGTTCGCCTGCGGTGGATTGTTCGGCGCCGTCACCGCCACAGTCAAGGTGCTGGATGCCGTGTCGATTCCGTCGCTGACGGTGTATTCGACGACATGGTTACCCACCGAGCCCGGCGTGTACTGGATCACGCTGGTTCCCACGATGGCGACCGTGCCCGTCGGGTCACCACTGCCCACTGCAAGAGACGCTGCGGTCAGTTCGAGTGGGTCATTGTCCGCATCGCTGACCGCACCTTCGGTTACGACATTGAAATTGAGCACACCGCCGAGAATCAACGCGTCGTTCGAGGCCACAGCAACAGGCGGTGTGTTGGGTGATGCCACGGTCGCGTTTATCGTGTCGACGCCAATGAGATCGCCATCGTTGGCCCGCACCCGAATGTTCGTGGTTCCCGGCGCATTCGCGAGAACAGTGACTTCCACTTTAGCCGGCGCACCGGGGTCCGTTGCAAGTGCCACACTTGCTGTCGCGACCGCTGCATCCACTGGCGTCGCTGACAACTGCAGCAGCGCCAGGTCTGTTTCGACATCCGCCACGTCGACGTAAACTGAGCGGGAATCGCCTGGCGCACTCAATGCAATCGACGAACTGCCCACTACCGACACCGTCGGGCGGTCATTGATCGAGCTCACAGTGACCGTCACCACCCCGGACACCGTCGCACCGGCGGCGTCACGCACGACATAGCTGAATTGGTCATCACCGAAAAAATCGGCATCCGGTGTGTACCGAACAAATCCCGCTTCGAAATACAGCTCGCCGTTTTCAGCCGCCTGCGTTAGCGCCACTGACTGCAGTTCGAGGTCATCACCGTCCGCATCGCTGGC
>CALDHJ010000052.1 GCA_937941555.1 uncultured Granulosicoccaceae bacterium
ATCCCCCAGGGCATGAGAAAAAAAGGCGCGCCCTTCAGCGCGCCTTCTTCAGGACTTTAGCGGTTCGCGGCCTCGAAGCGGCGCAGCAATGCATCGCCGCGCTCTTTCGCGCTATCCATCGCGTCTTGTGCAGATTTGTCACCCGCCCAAATCGCTTCCAGCTCTTCGTCGATGATGCCGCGGATCTGATCGAAGGATCCCAGACGCAGACCCTTGGAATTCGCCGTAGGCTCTTTGGCGGTCATCTGGATGACAGCGATGTCGGTGCCGGGGTTTTCATCATAAAAACCCATTTCACGGGTTTTGTCCCCGGCTTCGGCCGTGATCGGCAGGTAGCCTGTGTCCTGGTGCCACTTGGCCTGGATGTCAGCCGAAGACAGGAAGTTCATGAACGCCGCTACACCCTTGTACTCCTCGTCTTCATGGCCTTCCATTGTCCACAGTGATGCGCCACCGATGATGGTGTTCTGCGGCTCATCGGCCACTGCTTTCCAGTAGGGCAAGGGGCGCACGTCGAAGTCGAACTCGGCTTCGGCCTTGATGCCGGCGTAGCCCGCAGACGATTCGGTGAACAAGGCACACTCACCGCCGCGGAAGTTGGCACCGCCTTCGTTACGGCGACCGGCGTAGAAAAATTTGCCGTCCTGCGCCCACTCTCCCATGGCTGACAGGTGTGCCACCTGCGCGGCGCCGTTGAAGGCAAGCTCGGTGTCGGTGCCAGCGAAGCCGTTGTCCTGGGTGGCAAACGGGGTGTCATGGTAGGCCGAGAAGTTCTCGAGGTGAATCCAGCTCTGCCACGCGGTGGTCAGCGGGCACTCCACACCGGCCGTTTTCAGCCCGTCGAGCACCTCACCCACCTGCTCCCAGGTGGACATGTCGGTGTCCGGGTCGATGCCCGCTTCCGACAGCTTGTCGCGATTGACCCAGAGGACCGGGGTCGACGAGTTGAACGGCAGAGACAGCATGTTGCCGTCCTCAGCCGTGTAATAGCCCTTCACCGAGCCGATGTATTTGCTCTGATCGAACTCCGCGCCGGCATCGGCCATGACCTGGTGCACGGGTTTGATCGCGCCTTTGGCAGACATCATGGTGGCGGTGCCGACTTCAAACACCATCAACACATGCGGTTGCTCACCCGCGCGAAAAGCCGCTATGCCGGCATTCAGCGTTTCGGAGTAGTTGCCCTTGTGGCTGCCGACAACCATGTAGTCGGACTGTGAGCCGTTGAAGGTTTCGATCTGCTCGGCGACGAGATCGCCCAGTCGGCCGGTGAAGGCATGCCAGAACTGTATTTCGGTTGCCGCTGACGCGGCGCCAGATGCCATCAGGGTCGCTGCTGCGACACAGGTTGGAACAAAGGCCTTCATTTTCTTCTCCCGGTTGTTCGAACAAAGCTGACAGGAGACGAAATCTACCCGTCAAATGTGACGCAGGGGTGACGGCCACCTAAGCCATAAAATTCAGGCATGCCTCCCTCCGTCCGCGATAAAAATCGTAGGATCAAACCAGTAGACACCGATGATTCAGGCCCGTCAAGCGGAAGATTCGAACGCTTACTAACAATATTTCTCTGCTCCGAGCGAGCTCTATGTCGCCGGATAGCACAGAGACCTGCCGTTATGAATGCCACCAGGTGCGGAGCCGGTTGCCCAGCGCCACCCCGTGGCCAGCGACCCTTTTACGGCGCAAGCCAGCTTGTCAGGGTTGTAAAAAATGCATCCTGCTCTTCGATGAACGGGTAGTGCCCGGATTGTTCGAACAGCGCGAGTTCGGCATTCGGCAGCAACGCCGCAATCCGCTCGGCGCCGTGCTCGGGCGGCGTGATGCCATCATGGCGCCCCGCCATCACGAGCGTTGGCACGTGCACCTCAGGCAACTTTTCAAGCGTGTTGTATGTGCCCAGCATTGCACTTCCCGCATTCCAGGCGCGGTGTTCGTAGACGGTTCGCGCATCCAGATCGGCACCAACCTCGGCATCCCAACGGTGAAAATACATCTGCACCACCGGGTTCCAGGTTGCTCGCCAGTCGGCATCATCGGCCATGGGTTGGCTGAACAGCTTGCCGAACGCCGCCATCTGCTCATCGGACCCGGACACCGAGGGCTGGTAATCAAAGGCTGGCACTGTGTCGATCAGCACCAGACCGCTGAGACGATCAGCGTGTGTCGCCACGAACTCCTGAGCAATGAAGCCGCCAAAGGAGTGACCGACCAACACGAATGTCTCGTGGCCCAGATCCGTCATCAAGACCGCCGCGTCCGAAACAAGCCGTTCAAAGGTTAGATCGGAAAAATCGGCGGGCCGCTGTGAACCGCCATTGCCGAGGTGGTCGTAGAACACAACGGTGTGGCGTTCAGCCAATTGATCGAAATACGGGCGCAGGTAGTCGTGACTCAACCCCAGGCCGCCGTGCATCAGCAACACCGGCGGACCACTGCCAATGATGTCGACATTGAGCTCTGCTCCGTTTACGGTCTTGCGCATGTACGGTTTCCTAGCTATGACGTGAACAGCACCCTAAACCAACCGGTTGAGGGGCTGTTATCGGTTTTGCGCAACAACCACAGCGACGGTATCGACCCATGAACGCTCTGTGTGAC
>CALDHJ010000053.1 GCA_937941555.1 uncultured Granulosicoccaceae bacterium
ACAAGTCTGCGCAAGATGCGATGGACAGCGCAGTCGAACGTGGCAACGCGTTGCTACGTCGTTTCGAAGCGGCCAACCGCTAAGAGGCGGATGAGGCAGCCCCCGGCCTCTTTGCCGGGGTGTTGCTCGCACGACTATGGAAAAACGGGTCACATTCCGCGGCAAATGGCTGCCCCTCCTGCTCATTGCACCGCAGATCGTGATTACGGCTGTCTTTTTCTTTTACCCGGCCGGCCAGGCCATCTGGCAGTCGCTGTTTCTACCCGACCCATTCGGTCTCTCGATGACCTACGTCGGGCTTGGCAATTTCGAATACCTACTGTCTGATTCCTACTACCTCGCGTCCTTTGGGACCACGGCTGTCTTTTCCATTCTGGTCACGGTTGTGTCGATGGGTGTGGCCTTGTTTCTGGCTGTGCTCGCCGACCGATTGATCAAAGGCTCGGGCACCTACCGCACGCTGCTGATCTGGCCCTATGCGGTGGCGCCGGCAGTGGCGGGGGTGTTGTGGCTGTTCATGTTCAACACCCGTGTTGGCGTGGCGTCCTGGTACCTGGGCGAGCTTGGCTACGACTGGAACCACGTGCTCAATGAAGGTGAGGCGATGGGGCTTGTGGTCGTGGCGTCCGCCTGGGGGCGCATCAGCTACAACTTCCTGTTTTCTCTCGCGGGTCTGCAGGCTATCCCGCGCTCGGTGATCGAGGCGGCCGCCATAGACGGCGCGCGCTTCTGGACCCGATTTCGCACCATCGTGTTTCCGCTCTTGTCGCCGACCACGTTTTTTCTCCTGGTGGTGAACATCGTCTACGCGTTCTTCGAGACCTTTGGTGTCATCCACACCATCACCTCCGGTGGCCCGCAACAGGCAACCACGATACTGGTGTACAAGGTCTACGCTGACGGCTTTGTCGGCCAGGACCTTGGCTCGTCTGCGGCCCAGTCGGTGATCCTGCTTGCGGTGGTGTCGGTGCTGACTGTGATCCAGTTCAAGTACATCGAACGACGGGTGCACTACTGATGGCCACGCAACGAGACGGTATGGTCGAAAAGCGTGGCGCCGGTCTGTGGCTCACACACGCCGGTCTGATCATTGGCGTGTTGTTCATTTTTTTCCCGATCTGGTTGGCCTTTGTGGCCTCCACTGTCGAGCAGCAAGACATCGTGCGCCCGCCCATGCCGGTCTGGCCGGGTGACCACTTTGTCGAGAACTACAGCCGCGCATTGACGTCGGGTATCAACGCTCCGGTGCTGAGCATGCTGTTCAATTCGGCCGTGATGGCCTTTGGCATTGCGTTGGGCAAGATCGCCATTTCATTGCTCTCCGCTTTTGCGATCGTGTATTTCCGATTTCCCGGCCGCAGGCTCTTTTTCTGGTTGATCTTCCTTACCCTCATGCTCCCGGTCGAGGTGCGCATCGTGCCAACCTACGAGGTGGTTGCAGGCTTCGGCATGCTCAACAGTTACTCCGGCTTGATCTTCCCATTGATCGCCTCGGCGACAGCGACCTTCCTGTTTCGCCAGTTTTTCATGACGGTCCCCGACGAGCTTGCGGAGGCCGCGCGCGTCGACGGTGCGAAGCCTATGCAGTTCTTCGTCGACATCCTGCTGCCAATGAGCCGCACCAATGTCGCGGCGCTTTTCGTGATTCTGTTCATCTACGGCTGGAATCAGTACCTCTGGCCGCTGCTCATCACAACCGACCCGTCGATGAACACCATTGTCATGGGGATCAAGCAGATGTTCCCGTCGGGCGACGACACCGCCGACTGGCCGGTGATCATGGCGACATCCTTGCTCGCGATGCTGCCGCCGGTGTTGGTGGTGGTGAGCATGCAGCGTCTCTTTATCCGTGGACTGGTCGACAGCGAGAAATAGGGCATGGCAAGGGTCACTCTTCAGGACGTGAAAAAAAGCTTCGGCAAGACCGACGTGATCCACGGTGTGGACATCGATATCGAAGACGGAGAGTTCATTGTCATCGTCGGACCGTCGGGTTGCGGCAAGTCAACGTTGTTGCGCATGGTGGCGGGCCTTGAAACGGTCACGTCGGGGCAGGTGCAGATCGACGGCCGTGACGTGAGCCACCTTGAGCCCATGGACCGCGATATTGCGATGGTGTTTCAGAACTACGCGCTCTATCCGCACATGTCGGTCTTCGACAACATGGCCTACGGGCTGAAAATCGCCAAGGTGCCAAAAGCGGAAATTCGACAGCGCGTGGGTCAGGCCGCCGAGATTCTGCAATTGACTGACTACCTCAAACGCAAACCGCGAGAGTTGTCAGGCGGACAACGACAGCGCGTGGCGATGGGGCGCGCCATCGTGCGCAAGCCGGCCGTGTTCCTGTTCGACGAGCCCCTGTCGAACCTCGACGCCAAGTTGCGGGTGCAGATGCGGCTCGAGATCAAGACTCTGCAGCGCGAGCTCGGTGTTACGTCACTTTACGTCACACACGATCAAGTCGAGGCGATGACACTCGCCGATCGCATGGTAGTGATGAACGGCGGTGTCGCTGATCAGATCGGCGATCCTTTGTCCGTCTATGCCAATCCTCGGACCGCGTTCGTAGCGGGATTCATCGGCTCGCCGCCGACCAATTTCATCGATGCGGCAACGCTTGGCGAATCTGCAGAAGGCGCTGCAACCGTCGGTGTGCGTCCCGAGCACATGCAGCTCGTGGCGGCGGCAGACGGCACTCTGAGTGGAGATGTGGTCGACGTCGAGCCCCTTGGCGCCGAGACTCTGGTGCACGTGTGTGGCCCGCACCGTGATCTGATCACGGTCCGCCAGGACAGCAGCCTGGCGATGCCGGCCGCCGGTGAGACGGTCGGACTCCGGTGGGCACCCGAGCAGGCCATGCGTTTTGATGGGCGTGGCCAGCGCACAGACAGCTGACAGCACGCACCTCCTGCGGGTCAGTGACTGGCCAGCACAGCCTCAATCGCGGCCACCACCGCCTCGCATTTACCGCTGTCTAGTGCATCGGGGTGCGGCGGGCCGAAGTGGCCTGCGTCGTTGTCGAAATACAAGCCTGATGCTGTCGCAAATTCGTCCGACAAGGCGGCGCGGATCAGGATGTCAGAACCGATACGTATGTCGCCGCCGTCCTGCCCGAAGGCGTCTTTCACCATTTTGGTGCCGAGCAACGAACCCGGGTTGACTGCGACCACCACGGGCCCGTCTTCGCCGTTGTCGAGTGCCATTGCGCGGGACCACATGGTGATTGCGAGTTTGCTCTGGGCGTAGGCGTCAAAGTCTTCGCTGAGGGTGACTGCACCGCGCAGCGCGTCGAGGCTGACGGGGGATTGCGCTGCTGATGAAAGGTTGATGATGCGACCGGTGCTGCCGAGACCCGGGGCCAGGCGGTGCGCGATCAGGTACGGGGCAAGCGTGTTGACCGTGAATCGCACGTCCAGCCTGTCCCGCTGGGTTTCGGCCGTCTTGAACACACCCGCGTTATTGATCACGACATCGAGACCCGCGTGGCGCGCAATGAGGTGATTGGCGAGTGTTGCCGTCTCCGCCAGCGAGGAGAGGTCGGCGCGGCAGGTGTCGATGCGTGTTGAAGGAGCGGCGCTCGATAGCGTGTGTTTGAGCTCGTCCAGTTTGGTTTGATTGCGGCCGTGCAAGACCAGGT
>CALDHJ010000054.1 GCA_937941555.1 uncultured Granulosicoccaceae bacterium
AAATCCCCGCGGTCCGCGGGCAACGGCGTACTGACCAGGGGTTCCTCGTCAAGTTGCGCATTTCCGGGCGGCGCGCTGCATGCGGCCAAGACGGCAACAAGCAGGGTCACTCCAAGCGATTTCATCGAAACAGTCACCTTGTGGTGGACGCGGCACACGCGCACTGCCCCAAGTCTAGCGCGTCAGCGACCGCTCGGCGGCAGAGACCCAATGCGAAATACAGCCGAAAACAGCGCCTGTTGCACCTCGACCACACCGTGAGCTTCGAGGGCCACAACCGGCACCTGCCCGAGACGGGGCGAAGCGACGTCAATCAGGGCGCGATCGACGCCCGAAACCGACCCGTAACACGGTAAACTTGCGCACATGCCGCTCGTTGCCTTCGGACTGAATCACCATACCGCGCCCGTCTCGGTCCGCGAGCGTGTGGCCGTTGATCCGATCGCCATGCCCGAGCACCTGCGCAACCTCGCATCGCTGTCGGCAGTTCGCGAGGTGGCGATGGTCTCGACCTGCAATCGCACAGAAGTTTACGCGGCAGTCGATACACCGCATGTAGAAGACGTCGCGCGGCACTATTTCAGCACGCTCCAGCACGACTTCCAGACCATCAGCCCCTATCTCGTGAACCTCTCCGAGCGCGACGCGGTCCGCCATCTGTTCCGCGTCAGCAGTGGACTCGACTCACTCGTGCTCGGCGAGCCGCAAATCCTCGGGCAGGTCAAAACCGCCTGGCAACAGGCGCGCAGCAACGGCACCCTCGGGCAATCGCTCGGCCGCCTGTTTCAGCACGCCTTTGCGGTGGCAAAACAGGTTCGCCACGACACCGACATCGGCGCGGGTGCGGTGTCAGTCGCCTATGCGGCCGTGCAACTTACCGGTCGCCTGTTTGACCGGCTTGAAGACAAGACGGCGCTGCTGCTCGGCGCGGGCGAGACCAGCGAGCTCGTCCTGCAACACCTGCGCGGCCAGGGCGTTGGCACAGTCATCATCGCGAACCGCTCTGTCGAGCGCGCTGAATCGCTGGCAAACCGATTCGAAGCCGAGGCCATCGCGCTCTCGGAACTCGATCACCACCTGCACCGCGCCGACATCCTGATCGCCTCGACCGCCTCCAGCCGGCCCGTGTTCGGAAAGGGCGCAGTCGAAACAGCCTTGAAACGGCGCAAGCACCGGCCCATGTTGATGATCGATATTGCCGTGCCGCGCGATATCGAAGCCGAGGTCGCACAACTCGACGATGTCTTTCTCTATACCGTCGACGACCTTGAGAACATCATCGATTCCGGCCAGCAGGGCCGCCGGGAAGCCGCAGAACTCGGCGAATCCATTGTCGAG
This sequence comes from uncultured Granulosicoccaceae bacterium, assembly GCA_937941555.1. Classification (GTDB taxonomy): domain Bacteria; phylum Pseudomonadota; class Gammaproteobacteria; order CALCKW01; family CALCKW01; genus CALCKW01. Next base: position 1,339 of record CALDHJ010000054.1, read on the forward strand.
AAGGAAACCGATTCGTTCATGCGTTGGTTGGCAGAGCGCCAGTCGATCAACCCGCTGCTCAAGTTGCGGGAACACGCGAGCGCCATCGAAGAGGCCGAACTCGCGCGCGCACGGGCGCGCCTCGCCGCCGGGCAACCTGCCGACGACGTACTCGAGCGCCTCGCCCACGCCCTCACCAACAAATTCCTCCACGCGCCCTTGAGCGAGCTGCGCACCGCTGCGCAACGCGGTGACGACGCCACATTGGATGCAGCACAACGGCTGTTCCGGATTGATCAGAACCATGACACCCGCGATTGAAGCCAAACTGCAAAGCCTGATCGAGCGACACGGCGAAGTGGCCGTGCTGCTCGGTGATCCCGACACGCTGGCCGATCAAACCGCGTTTCGCAATCTGTCCCGTGAGTACGCGCGACTCGAACCCCTCGCCAATACCGTGACCGCGCTCGAGACGGCACGCGACGACCTCAGTGCTGCACAGGACATGGCAGCAGACAGCGACCCCGACATGCGAGACATGGGCCGTCAGGAACAAAGCGCGTGCGAGCAACAGATCACCGAGCTCGAAGCCCAGTTGCAGGTGCTGTTGTTGCCGCGCGATGACCGCGACGACAGCAACGTCTTTGTCGAAGTGCGCGCCGGTACCGGGGGCGATGAAGCGGCGATCTTTGCCGGTGACCTCCTGCGCATGTACAGCCGCTACGCTGAACAACGCGGTTGGCAAACCGAAATGATCAGCGCGTCAGAGGGCGACCACGGCGGATACAAACAAGCTGTCATGCGGGTGATCGGACAAGGGGCCTACTCGCGGCTCAAATTCGAATCCGGTGCCCACCGCGTTCAGCGCGTGCCGCAAACCGAATCCCAGGGCCGCATCCATACCTCCGCCGCGACCGTCGCGATTCTGCCGGAGATCGAATCTGTCGATGAGATCGACATCAACCCGAGCGATCTGCGCGTCGACACCTTTCGCGCCAGCGGTGCCGGCGGCCAGCACATCAACAAGACCGACTCCGCAATCCGGCTCACGCACTTGCCCAGCGGGATCGTCGTGGAATGCCAGGAGGAGCGCTCGCAGCACAAGAACCGCGCGCGCGCCCTTGCACTTTTGCAAGCCCGGTTACTCGACGACGAACAGGCCAAAGCGGCAGCGGAACAGACCGAGTCGCGTCGGCTTCAGGTCGGCAGCGGCGATCGCTCAGAACGCATTCGAACCTACAACTTTCCACAGGGTCGGGTCACCGACCACCGCGTCAACCTGACGCTGTACAAGCTCGAAGACATCATGTCCGGCACCCTCGACGACATCATCGATCCCCTGCTCGCCGAACACCAGGCCGACCTCATGGCGGAACTGGCCAATGCCTGAGGCGCCAGACAGGCTGCCCTCTGAACCCCCTTCGATCGGGTCGGCGCTGGCTCATGGCACCGCCACGCTCAACACGGTGTCGGACACTCCGCGCCGGGATGCAAGCCTGCTGCTGGCTCGGTGCGCCGGTCTCGATCAGGCCGCGCTTATCGCACACAGCGATCGCCCACTCGATCCCATTCAGCACAGCCGCTTCACTGCCGCCATTGCGCGCGCAGCGCACGGTGAACCCATCGCCTACCTGCTCGGATCTCAGCCCTTCTGGACACTCGATCTCGAGGTCAATGGCCACACACTGATACCCCGACCCGACACCGAAACCTTGGTCGAGCAGGCACTCAAGCGGCTGCCAACCGAGTCGCCCACACGCGTGCTCGACCTCGGCACCGGTAGTGGCGCGGTTGCCATTGCCATCGCCTCGGAGCGACCGCACTGCTGCGTTACGGCGACCGACATCAGCGCCGATGCCCTGGCAGTGGCGCGGCGCAACGCTACCCGCGCCGGTGTGACCATCGATTTCCTCGAGAGCGACTGGTTCTCGAACCTGCCGAACACCGAGATCCATACCAACGGTGCAACGCCATTCGAACTGATCGTGAGCAACCCACCCTACATTGCCGAGGGTGACCCCCACCTAGACGCACCGGCGCTGCGCCACGAACCGCAGCGCGCCCTGGTGTCGGGACCGGACGGACTCGACGCCGTGCGCATCCTCATTGCGCAGGCCAGCGGCTGGCTTGCACCCGCGGGTTGGTTATTACTCGAACACGGCTACGACCAGGCTGAGGCTGTGGCAGGGCTCATGGCCACACACCACTACCGCGGCATTGAAACAACCCACGACCTGGGCGGCAACCCGCGCGTGACATCGGGACAGATCCCGGGCACATCCGCATGAGTTCGACACCACAGGATGAGTTCGCGGCAATCGATCTCGGCTCGAACAGTTTCCACATGGTGGTTGCACGCGAAGACGCAGGCCAGCTGCGTTTGCTTGATCGCCTGCGGGAACCGGTGTCCCTCGGCGCCGGCCTCGACGCCGACAAACGCCTGACCGAAGACGTGCAAGAGCGGGCGCTGTCGTGCCTGAGCAATTTCGCCCAGCGACTGCGTGCGCTACCGCAGAAAAATGTTCGCGCTGTCGGCACCAAGACCTTGCGGCGCGCGACCAATGCTCGTGAATTCCTGCGCCAGGCCGAGCGTGTGCTGGGCCACAAGATCGATGTGATTCCCGGCCGGGAAGAAGCCCGCCTGATCTACCACGGCGTGCGCGCCAGCGGCGAGATGATTGGCCCGGCACCTTACCTCGTGCTCGACATCGGTGGTGCCAGCACCGAGATTGCGGTCGGCTCCGAGGCCCAACCGGATTTCACCGAGAGCATCAGCGCCGGCTGCGTGGTCGCAACCCAAAAGCATTTTTCCGGCGGCCGAGTGACCGAGGCGCGGTGGCGACGGGCCGTCAGCGACGTGCGAATCGAATTGCGGCCGCTCAAACGCGCGCTGCAACGCAGCCAGTGGCAAAGCGCCATTGGCTGTTCCGGATCGATCAAGGCGATCGCAAACCATCTCCTTCGAACCGGCATCGGTGAGGGCGACACCGTGACGTCCGACGATTTGCAGGGCATTCGCGATACGCTGATCGCCGGTGGTTCAATTGACCACAGCGCCTTCGACGGCTTGCCCGAATCGCGACGCCGTGTGTTTGCCGGCGGCTGCGCGGTACTGACCGCGTTGTTCGAATCGCTCGACATCGAATCGCTGCGCGTCTCCCAAGCCGCGTTGCGCGAAGGCGTGCTGTACGAATTGTTCGGCCACACCGAAAACGATGTACAGCGCCACACAGTCGGCAGCGTGCAACGTCGCTTCGGCATCGACACCGATCAGGCCAACCGCGTTGCCGAAACCGTGACAACGTTAATCGACAACCTCCAGGGCAGTTGGGACATCACCCCGCACAACCGACGGTTGTTGCAACACGCCGCACATTTGCATGAAATCGGGCTGGCCATTTCACACAGCCAGTTCCACAAACACGGCGAGTTGTTGCTCAATCGAACCGACCTGCCTGGATTCACCCGTCGCGAGCAAAGCACCCTGGCAACGCTCGTGCGCCTGCAGCGCCGCCGCTTCAACGCCAAGCTGATTCCCGAGGCACTCGAGGCGGATCGCGTTGAAGTGATGCGCATGGCCCTGTTGCTGCGCATCGGCCTGATACTGTGCCGCGACCGCCAGCAGACTCCGACAGCGCCACTCGACATCAACGCCCGCAAGCGCGAAGTGACGATGTCTGCACCAGCAAGTTGGTACGGGGCCCACCCGCTGACCCACAGCGAACTGCAGCGCGAGAGCGACTTTGCCGACGCAGCGGGCCTGGCGCTGGTGTTGCGAGACAGTTGACCTCAGTCTGCCAGCAAAGCGTCCCGCCGCACCATGAGATCTGGCCAGAACCCACTAAAATCGACAACCAGCCCGTCCATCTCGCGATTGACAACCTCGTCCCCGCCAGCGAGCCCGGGCAAGCGGTGTGACAACCTCTCGCAAGCCACGGCGATACCATCTGCATCACCGATCCCGCTGAGCACGCGATACTGCAACAAGCGCTCGCGCGTCTGCTGTAACCGCACTGGCAGACTCGCATGATGCTGTTCCAATGACGTGTGAACAGCAGCTTCAAAGTCGCTGAGCGACAGTTCTCCGAGCGTGTCCCACTGCCGCGCCAGCAAGTGGCCGTAGGCGAGATCAACGAGCACCCCGGCATAGCGCCGCCAAGGCCCGCTCAAGCGGTTTCGGCTGAGCCGCGCTGACGCATGCTGATCGGTGAAGGCATCGAGCGCGCGGTGGTGGCGAATCCCGTCGGCGAGTCGATCCGGATACGCCGACAAATCACGACCGCGCACGTAGTCACCCGCAATCTGCCCGGCCTGCAACATGCCGTCCTGTCCGGCGCAAAGAGCATGGGCAAGCAAGTGCATGTGAGGTGGTATCCGTCTGAGCGGGTGGCCTCTCGGGAGCGGAGCGGCCGAATCACTAGTGTAGACTGGCCGTTTTCCAACGGGCCACGGGTGTGGACGACACGGGTTTCGAACGCTACAGCCGGCACATCAATCTCGACCAGGTCGGATTCGACGGCCAACTCGCCCTCGAGCACTCCCACGCGCTGCTGATCGGCGCCGGCGGGCTCGGTTGCCCTGCTGCGCTCTACCTGGCGGCTGCCGGCGTGGGCCAGATCACCCTGGTCGACGACGACCACGTCGAACTCTCGAATCTGCAACGGCAGATCGGACACCACACCGACGCCATCGGCCAACCCAAGGCCGAGTCGCTGCAACGCGCGGCGCTCGCCATCAATCCCGCCGTGGCCGTGTCCACCGTGACAGGGCGCGCTGACGCAGAGACCCTGCCAGCGCTCGTCTCAGCAGCAGACGTCGTGTTGGACGGGTGCGACAACCTCTCAACCCGTCAGGCTGTCAATGCTGCGTGTGCACAACACAACACGACGCTGGTCACGGGCTCCGCCGTGCGCTTCGAGGGTCAGATTGCCGTGTTGAAGCCCGGACAGCCCGGCAGAGCGTGCT
>CALDHJ010000055.1 GCA_937941555.1 uncultured Granulosicoccaceae bacterium
ATCGATATTGTGGTCGAGTGTCGGCATGATCAACATGGCGCATGGTGCCACCTTTGCCATATCGGGCTACGCCGCGTGGCTTGTGTCGGGCGCCCTCAAGCCGGTGATTGCGGCCGCACTGGGCAAATCGCTGCTCGCGACGCTCGCCATGGCGGGCGCGATCGTGGGCACCGCGCTGATCGCGGGCGCACTCTGCGGCCTCGTGATCTACCTGCTCGCGTTTCTGCCGATCCACGACAAACCCAACTACCCGGTGCGCGCGTTGATCATCACGCTCGCGCTCAACATCGGAGCCGTGCAGGCGTTGTTGTATTTTTTCGGCCCGCGCAACCGCGGCCTGCCGAAAATATTCGGTTTCGGGCGGTGGGAGGTGTGGGAATCGAAGATCCGCTATGACCAGGCCGGCACCATCATCGGCGCGGCCCTCATCATGGGGCTGACGCTCGCGTGGTTGCGCTACTCGCGGCGCGGACTCGAAGTGCGCGCCATGATGCAGAACGCCGAGGGCGCCGCCTATTCCGGCATCTCCCGCCAGGTCACGGCCCTGCCGGTGTTGATGCTCACCGGTGCGCTCGCCGGCATGGCTGCTGCGCTGTTGAGTCAAACCATTTTCGTCAGCCCCACCAGCGGCGTCATCCCACTGGTGAAGGGGTTGACCATCGCCCTGCTCGGCGGCCTCGGCTCGGTGCCGGGCGCCATGATCGGGGCACTGCTGATCGGCTTTCTCGAAGCGATTGTGGGCGTGGTGCCGTTTCTCGGCCAACGCTACGTGCTCTTCGCCACCTTCACCTTCATCATCGTCGTGCTGGTGATACGTCCGCGCGGTATCGGCGGCCTGCTGGACGACACACGCGAATGAGCAAGCGCTATTACAAGGTTGGTCGTCGCGCCTGGGAGATCAAGGGCCACCCCGATGGTGTGACAGAGCGCACCCGTCGGCGCGTGCCGTTCACGCAACGTCACTGGCTCAAGTGGCGCGACCACCACAACCCCAGAACCCTCGAGCGCGAGCGCCAGCTGGTCGACAAGAAACCGGTGTGGTGGGCGATTGGCCTGATCTCGCTCGCGGTGGTCACGCCGTTTCTCTCGAACTCGCTGATCTCGGTCGCCTCGATCTTCTGCATCTACGCGGCGATCAATGTGCTCTGGACACTGATCGTCGGCACCAGCGGCATCTTCTCGCTCGCGACACTCGCCGTGGTCGGGGTGTCGGGCTACGTCGCGGCCGCAGCCAACGTCTACCTCGGCGTGCCCTGGCCCTTCATGTTCGCGATCGGCGCAGCCATCGGCTTTCTCGCCGGCGCCATCCTCGCAATCCCGTCGACACGCCTGGACGGGCTCTACTACGCACTGCTGACGATGGGTGTGGCCGAGATCTGCCGCGTCTACGTCACCCAGTTGCGCGCCCTGACCCAGACCAACGGCGCGATCACCCAAGTCGACAGCTTCATCCCCGAGGAGTGGTTTCTGCAACGTCCCGGCCTGTTGCTCGGCTTTGCCGGGGCTTTTCTGTTGCTGCTCGGAACGCTGCTGGTCTGGCGACTAATCAACTCCGAACGGCTCGGGCTGCTGCTTCGCGCAGCGAAGCAAAGTAGAGAGGACGAAGCCTTCTCGGAGGCCATCGGCATCGACTTCCGGCGCGCCCGCCTCCACGTGTTCGTGATCTCCTCTGCCGCTCTCGGTGTCGTGGGCGCGTTCTACGCGATGTATTTCAAATCGATCTCGCCAACGGTGTTTTCACTCGACCAGCTGCTGTTGCTGTTCGGAATGATGGTCATTGGCGGTCTGGGTCGTGCCGAGGGTGCAGTGGTGGGCGCGGCCGTGGTCACGCTGATCGACAAGGGGCTGATCGAGCTTGGGCCGCTGCGCATCATTCTGGTGGCGGTGATCATGTTGGTCGTGACCATCTTTGCGCGCGAGGGCCTGACCGGTGCGCGCGAGCAGTTTCGGGATTTCAGAAAGCGCAAGGCTGGAGAGCGCCGCGCCAAACGAACAGAAAAAGGAGGCGAAGCGATGCCAGAGGAAGCCGTCGACGTACTGGACAAGCAGGAGCTCTACTACCGGCGATTCAACAAGCGGCTGCGTGACCGCTTGAAACAGATGATCACGCCGGAATTGATCGCGGAGCACAAATCCGACCCACTCGGGCACCACTCCGACGCGCTCGCGCGCGTGCTCAACTATTTCCGGCGCGGTGAGATGGCCGACAAGTACGTGATCATGCGCCTCGCCGACGGCGAAGAGCGCTACCGCATCATGGCTGTCTCGGGCGTGCGCGGCCTGCCACCACGCATTGTCGATGACAAGGAATACACCGCGCTGAACGACGCCTACCACGCGGTCTTCCTGCTGCGTGTCAACGACCTGCTCGAGAGCTGACCATGACGGACGTCCACCTTTTCGGCTACAGCCACCCGCTCTCCGCCCGGGCAGGCGAACCCATCGAATTCATGATTTCAGCCGAGGGCACAACCGACGCCACTGTTGATGTCGTCCGCCTCGTTCACGGCGACCACAACCCGGCGGGGCCGGGTTTCATCGAAGAGGCCATCGAAACCGATCTGCCGGCCACGCTGGCGGTGCGACGCCAGTACACACAGCTCGGTGCCTACGCTCAGGCCGACAACGCCGATGGCGTGCTGACACCCGGCGGCGCGTTCACGGTACACGCCTTCATCTGGCCCTCGGCCCCCGGCGGCGAGCGTCAAACGCTGCTCGGCAACTGGTCGGTGACAGACGCCACCGGCTTCGCGCTCGGCATCAACCCCGAGGGCAAACTCGAATTCTGGATCGGCGACGGCACGTCGCTTGATCAAGTCACTTCAGACGCCGTGCTGGTGCCGAAGGTGTGGGTGCTCGCCGTCGCGAGTTTTGATCCCGTGTCTGGCGAAGCCCGCTTGCGGCAGATCTCCGTGCAGAACGCCTGGAACTCCCAGATCGGGCCAGTCGCACCGATCAACCACAACAGCCACGTGGTCGAGACCCTGCGCTGCCTGCCTGCGCCGAGCGAGAAAGCCTTTCTGCTCGCCGGCGCACACGAGCACAACGCCGAGCGCGGCGCCTTTGTGTCAATGCTGTATAACGGCAAGATCGATCGACCCGGGCTGGTCGGGCGCGCGCTGTCATCCGACGACATGGACGCGCTCGCACGCGGAGACACGCCGCACGACCCCCTTGCCTATTGGGACACCACCGCGGGCTACACCGACACCGGCATCGGAAACCGCATCGTCGACACCGGGCCGGCTGCACGGCACCTCGACGGCATCAATCGCCCGGTGCGCGGCATGACCGGCTGGAACTGGCGCGGACGCGACGACAGCTACCGCCTCAACCCCGCACAATATGGCGGCGTTGCGTTTCACAACGACGCCCTGACCGACTGCGGTTGGGAGCCCGCACTGACGTGGACCCCACAAGTCGGTTTGAGGTCGGGTGTCTACGCGCTGCGCGTGCGCGTGGGGGATGCGGTCGAC
>CALDHJ010000056.1 GCA_937941555.1 uncultured Granulosicoccaceae bacterium
CTCACACCTGTGCAGTTTCTGCACCAAAAGCCAAGACGGAACCCGCCACGAAGACCCGCCCAATTTCACTCGTTGTGCAAGTTGCCGCTAACCTACCCCATGCACGCTGGCACACCTGATTGACTCCGACAGAATGCGCGAGAAATACGTCCAGGCCTTCAAACTGTTGAACCTTGAACCGCAGGCGGACAAGGATGTTGTCCGCCGCGCGTACAAAAAACGCATACAGCAACTGCATCCGGATCGGGACGTCGAAAACACTACGCCCGAGAGGAAACAGGAATTCCAGGACGTATTAAACGCGTACAAACTAATAAGCGATGCCATCAAAGAGGGCGAGCTCGCGCGGCTGGAAGCCGACAAACAGCGCGAACAACACGCTCAAACCGACAACCCATCCCAGGACGACGCGCCACGTCCGGTTACCGCCAATCCCGAACTGAGACGGCACATGGCAACCGACGCACTGTACGGCTCTGGCTCTCCAACCAGTGCAGTCAAGTTTGTTGCGGGAGTCATACTGGTTGCCGCACTGCTCGTGCTCGGTTTCGTCGCGTTCGCTGCATGGCAGAAATCGACGTCACCGACCCGCCAGTGGGATCCGACTTATCACGAGAACCGTGTACGGGGTATCAATCCCGACAACACCTGATCTCAACGTCAAGTTTAACGCGCGCCCTTGCCTAGCAGCACGACCTCAACAGTTTGTAACAATATGAACAGGTCGAGAAACAAGCTGCGATTCTTGACGTAGTAGAGATCGAACTCGTGTTTGCAGCGCGCATCATCTTCCGAGGCGCCATAGGGGTAGCTGACCTGCGCCCAACCGGTGACACCCGGTTTTACTTGATGCCGTTCGGCGTAGTACGGAATCTTCTCACTCAACTCTGCCACGAACGATGGACGCTCTGGGCGAGGTCCGACCAGACTCATATCCCCTTTGAAGACATTCAGAATCTGCGGCAGCTCATCAATGCGGAGCGCTCGAATGACTCGCCCTACCCTGGTGATCCTGTCATCGTTTGCCGTTGCCCAGACCGCCTTGCCCGCCGCTTCCGCATCGACCTGCATACTGCGAAATTTCAGCACCCCAATGGGTAGACCGCCGTAGCCAACGCGTTCCTGTCGGTAGAACACTGGCGCACCGGCGCCACTTTCAATCAGAATCGCCATTGCCGTCAGCAACATCACCGGCCAGCTGATCAACAACAACAAACCGCTGGCAAGCAGATCGACCGCGCGTTTGGCCGCATCCCAGGCTCGACCAGATCGAAATCCGCCGGCATAGATGAACCAGCTGGGTCGCACCAGATTGAGTGGCAGAAAACCGGCTTCGCGTTCGAAAAACGAGATCAGCTCGATCACATCGATGCCTGCAAGGCGGCACTCGATCAGTTGATCTGACGGAATGTGTGCACGTTGGTCGCTCAGGGCCAACACCAGCTCCTGCACGCCGTGCTGTCGACAGTAGTGCAACAGAGACGGAGGCGGGTCGATCACCTCGTGAGAGGTTACCGCCGGGCTCTCGAGCTGCTCGAAATTGAGGTAGTGGACAATGTCGAATCCGCGCCGGTCTGCACGGCGCTTGAGTCGACGGTCGATAGTGGACGCGTCTTCGCCGCAGCCAACAATGGCCAGCCGTCGTTTGAGGTTCTTCTGTTCCACGATCGGCAGATAAAGCGGCCGAAGGGTCCCGATCACAAAGAAGGAAATCCCCATGGCGATGCCGGTGACGCCGCGTCCGAGATAGGCCGATGGCACCAAGTAGTAAAATAATGCCAATGCTACGCCGCCAGCAGCAAAACCCAGCGCAATGCGCAGCAACACGCCCAACGCACCACCACGAAAATGGGATTGGTACAGGCCGAAGCACACCAACGAAATTGTCATGATGCCGCCAAAGGCCAAGGTCGACAGCCAGGGCGAGTCGAATTGATCTGAAATCAGCGCGGTGTCACCGACGAATCGAACCATGACCGCGATCAGGACCGCGAGCATGCAAATGGCAAGTTCAAGAAGCCAAAACAGCACGAAGGGTGCACGAATGGTCATTCCAGACACCCGCATTGTGATCACGACAGTGTTCCTTCTATGTTCTGTTTCTTGTACAAGATAGCCATCTCTAACCGCATACGGCTGAAGCCGTTCGACCCGAGTTGCGTAGCAAGTGCCCGCTCTGTCCCGCCCGTGGTTACCCGCGCTGCGCGCGCCCACGGACGGTGTGTCTAAACTGACACTACGACTGGACGCTAACAAAAATTGGACCTATATCCCGTTCGGCCAGTTGGAATGAGCGTCAAGCAATCTCTGACACGGCGTTCACTCAAAAGCTTCAGCCTCACCTGGTGGCACACTTGATGTACAGGCATGGGCATACTCTTCAAGGATACATCCGATGACTACCCCCGCGAGTCGCGACACAAAAATTGCAATAATCGGCCTCGGATACGTGGGGCTGCCGCTCGCTGTGGAATTCGGTAAGCAATACGCCACTGTCGGATTCGACGTCTCCGAACAGCGTATCGCCGAGCTCAACGCGGGTACCGATCGGACGCTGGAAGTGTCGTCAGAGGAGCTTGCGAGCACAAAACAACTAGCGTTCAGCCGGGATGTGGACGCGCTGAAAGCTTGCAACGTCTTTATCGTGACGGTACCGACGCCGATTGATGCGGCCAACCAGCCTGACCTCGGCCCCTTGAAACGTGCGAGCGACACCATCGGCGGCGTGCTGTCCAAAGGCGACATCGTCATATACGAATCAACGGTCTACCCGGGCGCCACAGAGGAAACCTGCGTCCCGGTTCTGGAAGCCGTCTCGGGTCTGACCTACAACCAGGATTTTTTCTGCGGCTACAGCCCGGAGCGGATCAATCCCGGTGACAAGAAACACCGAGTCACCAATATTCTCAAAGTCACGTCAGGGTCGACTCCCGAGATCGCGGATTTTGTCGATTCGCTGTACGCGAGCATCATCCCGGCCGGCACGCACAAGGCACCCAGCATCCGGGTGGCCGAAGCGGCAAAAGTCATTGAAAATACCCAGCGCGATGTCAACATCGCGCTCGTCAACGAACTGTCGCTGATTTTCAATCGGCTCGGCATCGACACCGACGATGTGCTGAAAGCTGCCGGCACCAAGTGGAACTTCCTGCCATTCAGGCCGGGGCTTGTTGGCGGACACTGCATCAGTGTCGACCCCTACTACCTCACCCACAAGGCGCAGGAGATCGGCTACCACCCGGCCGTTATCCTCGCTGGTCGGCGTATCAACGATGGCATGGGTCAACACATCGCCGAACAAGTGGTCAAGACCATGGCGACCAAGAACATCGGAGCCGTCGGCGCGAAAGTTCTGATCATGGGCCTTGCGTTCAAGGAGAACTGCCCTGACCTGCGCAACACACGTGTCGTGGATATCATCGCCGAGCTTGAACAGTACGGCACTGATGTCGACGTCCACGATCCCTGGGTCGATGCCACAGAAGCCAAGCACGAATACGGCATCGATCTCTGTCTCGAGCCCTCGAAGGCGGGCTACGACGCCGTCGTCCTGACCGTGGGGCACGACGAATTCAAAGCGCTGGGTACGGATGGCATCCGTGTGTTCGGCAAACCGGTTCATGTCCTCTACGACGTCAAATCAATCCTGCCGCGCGACGACGTCGACGCACGCTTGTAATTCATCCCGTTTTTCTACCCGGAGTTACCATGAAAGTTCTGATCACCGGCACGGCCGGTTTCATCGGCTCTCACCTTGCCCACGTTCTGCTCGACCGCGGCGATGAAGTCATCGGCATTGACAACGTCAACGACTACTACGATCCGACGCTCAAGGAAGCTCGACTCGCCAGACTGCACAACAAACCGGGGTTTACGGAAGTGCGTGCCAGTCTCGAGGACCGCGCTGCGGTAGACACCTGTTTCGCAACTCACAAACCCGATCGCGTCGTCAACCTCGCCGCCCAGGCCGGCGTGCGCTATTCGCTCGAGAACCCGCACGCCTACATCGATGCCAATGTCGTCGGCTATTTGAACATCCTCGAAGGGTGTCGTCATCACGACGTCGAGCATCTGGTCTACGCCTCGACCAGCAGTGTCTACGGTGCCCACACGAAAATGCCATTCTCGATTCATGAGCATGTGGACCACCCTGTCAGCTTGTATGCGGCAACCAAGAAGTCCAACGAACTGATGGCGCATACCTACGCTCACTTGTTCGGCTTGCCGGTGACAGGCCTGCGTTTCTTCACGGTCTATGGTCCCTGGGGTCGCCCGGATATGGCGCTCTTCACCTTTACGAAGAAAATACTCGCCGGCGAACCCATCGACGTCTTCAACTACGGCAAGCACAAGCGCGACTTCACCTACGTCGACGACATTGTCGAAGGGGTCAAACGTGCGCTGGACAAGGTCGCAACCCCGAACGATGACTGGCAAGGTGATGCACCTGATTCCGCCACCAGCAATGCCCCCTATC
>CALDHJ010000057.1 GCA_937941555.1 uncultured Granulosicoccaceae bacterium
CGTGGCTCGAGTGCGGCGATGGCAAACCCACAACGAGCGCACGCATAGGTTGATGAGAATTCCAGGTGTACCGAGTCGTTGTCGAGGGAGGCCACTTCGATTACGCCCTCTGACAGCGTCAAGGCGGTCTCGATCGATTCGGCCAGGCGAAGCCTGAGGTCGGAGCGCACGCGAAAGCGATCCACCACCGCATCGACTGAATGACGCTTTCGGCCATCGAGTGCCGGCAGCTCGCCGTCGAGCTCGATGACTTCACCGTCGACGCGGGCTCGAACGTAGCCTTGCTGGCGCAGATTCTCGAGCGCCTGGACATGTTCGCCTTTGCGGTCGCGCACTACGGGTGCGAGCAACATGAGCCGCTCGCCCTCGGGTTGATCGAGTATGGCGTCGACCATCTGGCTCACGGTCTGGGCGATCAGCGGTTCGCCGTGTTCCGGGCAGTGCGGCACGCCGATGCGCGCAAACAGCAGGCGCAGGTAATCGTGAATCTCGGTGATGGTCCCGACCGTGGAGCGCGGGTTGTGGGAGGTACTTTTCTGCTCGATCGCGATCGCCGGCGAAAGGCCTTCGATGTGGTCGAGGTCGGGCTTTTCAAGCTGGGCGAGGAACTGCCGGGCGTAGGCTGAAAGCGACTCGACATAGCGCCGCTGACCCTCCGCGAAGATGGTATCGAAAGCCAGTGAAGACTTCCCCGAACCGGACGGACCGGTGATCACAACCAGTGCGTTTCGGGGGATATCGACGTCGATGTTCTTGAGATTGTGGGTGCGCGCGCCACGCACACGGATGCTGGCCATGGGCCGCCTCACAAAGGTAGGTCGGTGGGTGTGCGGGTGGTACTATACCCGGTTTCTCACAGCCGAAGACTGACACATTCCATGACTGATGGCGCTGGTTTCAGCCGCGAAGAACGCCGGGCAGCGTCGGGTCTTTCTGCTGTTTTCGCGTGCCGTATGCTCGGGCTGTTCATGGTCCTGCCGGTGCTCAGTGTCTACGCGGATGCCTTTCCCGGCGCGACCCCGCTGCTGATCGGTCTCGCACTCGGTGTATACGGTCTGATGCAAGGCTTGTTGCAGATCCCCTTTGGGATGGCGTCCGACCGCCTCGGGCGCAAACCCGTCATCACCGCGGGCTTGCTGATTTTTGTCGCGGGCAGTGTGTTGGCGGCGACCGCCGACACGCTGACTCTCCTTATCATTGGTCGTGCGCTGCAGGGTGCGGGTGCCGTGGCCGCAGCGGTGATGGCCCTCGCTGCTGACCTCAGCCGCGAACGTCAACGCACGACCATGATGGCCATTCTGGGTGGCACGATCGGACTCGCTTTCATGATGTCCCTTGTGCTCGGCCCGGTGCTCGCAGGCCTTGGTGGGCTCGCGCTGGTTTTTTGGGTTGCAGCGGCGTTGGGCCTGCTGGCGATCGCAGTGCTACATCTATGGGTGCCGACTGTTGGGGCCAACGCCAGTACGTACAGTCCTCCGCTGGGGTTGGCAGGTTTCGGTCGGATTGCGGCGCACCCGGAGCTCTGGCGGCTCGACGTTGGCGTCTTCGCTTTGCATGCGATGATGACGGCCGTATTCATCGGCGCACCGCTTGCGCTACGGGAAACAGGGATGCTCGGCGGCGAGCAATGGCGGGTCTATGTGCCCGCCGTGTTTGGTGCGTTGTTAATTCTCTTGCCCAGCGTCTACGTTGCTGAGCGACTGGGCAAATCACGCCTGGTGTTTCTGGTCAGTATCAGCGGGCTGGGTCTGGTGCCCTTTGCACTCGGTTATTCGCAAGGTGTTTGGTCCATTGGGGTGTCTCTCGCGGTATTCTTCGGGCTGTTCAGTGCGCTGGAGGCCATGATGCCTTCGAGGGTGAGCAAGGTTGTCGAGCCCGCCCACAAGGGTGCGGCGCTTGGGTTGTATGCAAGCAGTCAATTTTTCGGGGCCTTTGTCGGCGGCGTGCTGGGTGGCCTGCTGTACGGGTGGGGTGGCGCAATTGCGCTCTATGCCGGCTGCGCGGTGCTAGCTCTGTTGTGGCTCGTGGCCGCCAACGGCATGCGAGATCTGGCGTCATCCCAAGTGGAGGCGTCTGCCGCGGTAAGCGGTAACTCGGTTTGAATTCATTTGGGTGGCACAAGACCGCCCTTGTAAAAGGAGAGATGTGATGGCTCGAGGTATCAACAAGGTGATACTCGTTGGAAACCTGGGGGCAGACCCCGAGGTTCGGTATATGCCAAGCGGCGGTGCGGTGTGCAACGTGTCGCTGGCAACGGCGGATTCCTGGACCGACAAACAAAGCGGGCAGAAGCAGGAGCGCACCGAATGGCACCGCGTGGTGTTTTTCAATCGGCTCGCCGAAATTGCGGGTGAGTACCTGCGCAAGGGCTCGCAGGTCTATGTCGAAGGGCGCCTGCAGACGCGCAAGTGGGAAAAGGATGGCGTCGAGCGTTACTCGACAGAAATCGTGGCCAATGACATGCAGATGCTTGGTGGTCGCAGCGGTGGTGGTGACGCCATGGGAGGTGGCGGGTTCGCACCACCCCAGGGGCAGTCGCGTCCAGCGCAGCAGAGCAATCCGTCTTCGCCGCAACCCGTTCAGTCTGTACCTGAAGTCGACTTCGACGACGATATCCCGTTCTGAAGATAGGGGACTGCACCGCAAAAAACGACAGAGCCGGGCAGTTTCCGGTTGTCGCGTTCTTGGCATTATCGTGAGGTGTCAGCCGGTGAACCCGCTGGCGATGGTGGCTGAAAGCGCAGACTTTTTGATGATCATCTGCCTGCAGGTGCGAATCGGATGCCAAGCAACGCTGACTGGTTTGTCTCCTAGAAGATGCGGGCGTCGAATTGTCGGTGGCATGGCATGATCTGAAAGCCTTACTGTGACGTAGATTCGGGCACGTCCCGTGCTTTGGTGCAAGCACGTCGGTGGTCTGGCTAGCGCAGCCTGTGCTGAAGTCAAACTTGATGACGACGTCCCGTTTTGATTGTTCCGGCTGGTCTATGATCGTGCTGATAGTCGAATGATTCCCACAATAATCAGTAAACGCCGGAGCTGAAAT
>CALDHJ010000058.1 GCA_937941555.1 uncultured Granulosicoccaceae bacterium
GTCGCCGCGGCTCGACACCTCGATGCGGGATTCAACGCTGTCTGCGTGCACGCCGGGCACAGCAAACACGCAGAGGGCAATCGCGATCAACAGACTCGAGCGAAACATAGGCATCCTGAGTGGCCGGAGCGTGCGACAACAGCCGGCACGGGGGGCCACAGTGTAGAATAGCCGGCTCACTGGCTCCAATCGGGAACACCAAATGGACGACACGCGCCGACACGCGTTGAGCTACCGCGACGCAGGCGTGGACATCGACGCGGGCAACGCGTTGATCGAGCGTATCAAGCCTGCGGTCAAGCGAACCCACCGCCCGGGCGTGCTCGGCGGCATCGGCGGCTTCGGCGGCCTGTTCGAATTGCCGGCGGGTTACACGCGCCCCGTTCTCGTCTCGGGTGCCGACGGCGTCGGCACCAAACTCAAGCTGGCACTCGACGCTGGCAACCACGCCGGCATCGGCACCGACCTGGTCGCGATGTGCGTCAATGACGTGTTGGTCACCGGCGCCGAGCCACTCTACTTCCTCGATTACTACGCGACCGGCAAACTCGATGTCGATACCGCCGCCACCGTGATCGCGGGCATCGGCCATGGCTGCGAGCTCGCCAACTGCGCGCTGCTCGGCGGTGAGACCGCCGAGATGCCAGGCTTGTATGCCGATGACGACTACGATCTCGCCGGTTTCTGCGTTGGCATCGCCGAGCACGACGCGCTGATCGACAACACCGGCGTCGCCACCGGCGACACCCTGATCGGATTCGCGTCCTCCGGCCCGCACAGCAACGGCTACTCGCTGATTCGAAAGGTCCTGAGCCAGAGCGGCGACGCGCTGACGAGCCCGATGGACGACAGAACACTCGCCGACGTCCTGCTCGAACCGACAAGAATCTATGTGCGCAGCGTGCTGGCGCTGCTCGCCGAACACCGCATCAACGCCATGGCCCACATCACGGGTGGTGGCCTGACGGAAAACATCCCACGCGTCCTGCCAGAGGGGACCTGCGCGCAGATCCGACTCGACAGCTGGACCCGCCCAGCGGTTTTCGACTGGCTTGCACGCGCCGGCGGCATCGACGAGAGCGAGATGCGCCGCACCTTCAATTGCGGCATCGGCTTCGTGTTGATCGTGCCGGCGGCCGAGGCCGACGCGATCATGGCGGCCGCAAGCGCACTCGGCGAGACGGCTTTCGCCATCGGCGAGATCACCGCGAGCGAGGGTGGCGAGCAGGTGCGGTTTGTCTGACCACCCAACGCGCCTCGCCATACTGATATCGGGCCGAGGCTCGAACATGCTGCGTCTGCTCGATGGCATTGACAGCGGCGACATCACGGCGACCTGCGTGCTGGTGCTGGCCGACAACGCCGACGCCGCCGGTCTGACACTTGCCGCCAAGCGCGGTGTCGAGGCCCTGGCCGTGCCGCGCGCAGACTACGCCGACAAAGCGGCCTGGGAAAGGGCGTTGCATGCTGCGCTCGAGACACACGGCGTGACCCTCGTTGCGCTTGCAGGCTTCATGCGCGTGTTGTCAGCCGACTTCTGCGCGCGCTGGCACGGCGCCATGCTGAACATTCACCCCTCCCTGCTGCCACGACACAAGGGACTCGACACCCACCAGCGCGCACTGGATGCCGGTGACGCCCACGCGGGCTGCTCGGTGCATTTCGTCACCGCAGAGCTCGACGGCGGTCCGGTGATTGCCCAGTCCGCGGTCGCGGTCCGGTGCGATGACAGTGCCGACACCCTCGGCGCACGCGTGCTGGACCGGGAGCACGTGATCTATCCTCTTGTTGTCGGCTGGGTGGCATCCGGGCGCATCGCACTTCAGCCCGATGGCGTGCTGTTTGACGCGACGAAACTGACCGAGCCAAAACGGGTCTGATTTCCAGGTCCACCGCATCACACTGAACGGTGAGTGCACTTCCATGCGACACATTCTGACTGCAGCGTTGCTGGTCCTGCTGGGCACGGTGGCCTTGGGATCCGGGTCGGTGTCCGCCGCGCGCGATGGGCCGGTGCCGTTTTCAGCGGAGTACCGGGTGCTGTACAAGGGCGCACTGGCCGGCAAGGCGTCGATCTCTTTGAGCGAGACAGACGGCTTGTGGCAGACCCGCATCGTCACCGAAGCCAAGGGCCTGTTCTGGTTCCTCTCCAAGTACATCAACAGCACCGAGACCAGTCAGTTCCGGGCGGCCGAGGACGGCAGTATCGAGCCAGTCAGCTACCGACTCGATCGCCCGGGACAGAAAAAGGGACGGCGGCTGCTGCGCATCGACTTCCTTGACGACACGGTGGAAGTGGCGCGCGATACCGGTGATCCAACGCTGCACCCGATGCCGGAGACCGGCGCGTGGGACAGGCTTTCGATGCTGTTCAGCGTGCCGGCCACGGTCGGTGAGCGCAGCGAAGGCGACGTGATTCTCGACATCGTCAGCCGACACGGCCCGGCGCGCAAGCGGCTCGAGCTGCTCGGCCGGGTGACCGTCGCCACCCCGGCCGGCGAATTCAATACGCTGCACATGCGCTACAACACCGGCAAGCGCACCGCCGAATACTGGATCGCCACCACGGATGGCGGCATCCCGGTGAAGATGCTCTACCGCGAGGACGGTGACGACGCGGGCACCCTCGAGCTCACCGAACTGTCGCGCTGAAACCGATCCCGCACTACGCGTGTTCCAACCCCGGTGTCCTGGCCCGGGTGTTTCACCAATGGCTGTGATGAACTATCCGGGCTAACCACTGGCGACCGTCAGTTCGTCGACCAGCATCGAGCCGTTGCGCAGGTTGGCACTCA
>CALDHJ010000059.1 GCA_937941555.1 uncultured Granulosicoccaceae bacterium
CTTGCGCGGGCAGGGCGCTGGCACAATATGGTTGGTTTCGCGGTGGTGTTGGCGCTTGTGTTTACGGGCGTGGCGAACAACATTATCGTGTCTGCCGTTTCGCAATGGACACGCGTGCTGGGTTCGCTGCTGGCAATGTGATGCAGCAGGCCACGCGTGTTGGGTGCAATTAGATGAAAGACAAAGCGTTTTGTGACCTATTCGACCGCGACGGATTCGCGGTACTGAAAAGTGTGCTGTCATCCGATCGGCTATCGGAACTGCGCGCGGTCATCGACGAAAGCATCAACCCGCCCTTGGCGCCTATCGAGTTCGAAGCGGATGTGGCGTACCCGGGTTCACCCGAGAGCCAACTGGCTGATGGTGGCCAGACACCCCGGCGGCTGCTGCACGCCTATGGTCGCGACGCGCAGTTTCGCGCGCTGGCAAAGGACCCTGAGATCGTCAACGCGCTTCGCGATCTGTTGCCGAGTGACGGGGTGTTTGTCTCGCAGAATCACCACAACTGCGTCATGACCAAGATGCCGGGGTTTTCGAGTGAGACGCAATGGCATCAGGACATCCGCTACTGGCGCTTCGACAAGCCCGAACTGATCAGTGTGTGGGTTGCACTCGGTGATGAGCGTATTGCCAACGGGTCACTTCGGATGATTCCGGGCAGTCACCGCATGGCGTTCGATCCGGGGCGTCTCGATGCAAAGCTGTTCTTGCGTCAGGATCTGGCCGAGAACACCGCACTGCTCGAAACAGCGGTCGACTGCGAACTCGAGGCAGGTGACGTGCTGCTTTTCCATTGCCGCACCTTCCACGCCGCGGGACGCAATACCACCGACGAGCCCAAGCTGGCCTGCGTTTTCACCTACCACAACGCTGAAAACCGACCGATTCCGGGCACGCGTTCGGCGCGCTTCCCCAGCATAGAAGTGGGATGATTCGCTCCGATACGCGACTGTAATATGCAAAACAGCCGCTGTGTATACGTGTGAAATCTGCCGCACGTTTGCTGTGGTGGACACCTCCAGCTGCCTCAGCAAAGCGGGCTGTTCCAGCGTCGCACAGTGACCTCGAAAAAGTGCTCAAGAATCGCGTGAAGCTGTCGATTGGGTCACTATCGGCGAGCCTGCGATTCGCCTTCTTCAGGGCATAGCATGAGCACAAGTGCGCAACTGGACTGGTCGAGCGAAGAGTATCAAACGCTGGGCACTGTCCCGATGGTCTGTCACCATCCCTACCACCGGGATCCTGCCTTTGAACAGTCGAGTCTGGTGGATCTGATTGACAACTACCCGGCCAAATGGCTGCAGGCCTTCACCATGGGCGAAGACCCGTGTCGGGCGCATGAGTGGAAAAGTGTGGATATCCCAGAGGGCACGTCAGGGGCGGATATCTGGCAAGCGGTGGC
The DNA here is from genome assembly GCA_937941555.1 of uncultured Granulosicoccaceae bacterium. Lineage (GTDB taxonomy): Bacteria > Pseudomonadota > Gammaproteobacteria > CALCKW01 > CALCKW01 > CALCKW01. The sequence continues at coordinate 1,403 of CALDHJ010000059.1, forward strand.
GACTGGGCGACTCTGGATCAATCTCACGCACGTAGAGGACGTCAGTGAGCGCTGCGCGGCGCTGATAGATGGCCTCTACACCCACCTTGGCTCTCGCAGTCCGCAATTGAAAAATCACCGGGCAGGCTACAGTACCTTGCTGGTCAGTTCGCCTAACGCACAGGTGTATTTCCACGTCGACTCGCAACCGAATATGCTGTGGCACCTGCACGGCCAGAAGCGGGTTTGGACCTACCCGGCGCTCGATTCCCGTTTGACCCCCCAGGCGTTGCTCGAAGACATCTATGCGGGTGAGATCGACGAAGACTTGCCCTACAAGCCTGAATTCGATGAGTTGGGGCAGATGCACCTGTTGTCACCAGGTGACGTGATTTCCTGGCCGCACAATGCACCGCATCGGGTCGAGAATATCGACATGAACGTGTCGCTGACAACGAGCTACTACTCGCCGTCCATCTACCGCCGTGAATACGTGCAATTGGCGAATCGTTTTTTGCTGCGCAATCTGGGCATCCGGAACCGCAGCATGGCGGAGGATGGGGCGGTGCCGGCCATCAAGCGCATGTCGTATCGGGTGATAAACAAATTGCGGCCGTTTCCACGGCGTGATCGTGCGGCAAACTACATCACCGATCTCGAGATCGACCCGTCGCAACCGCTGGGTTACCGCAAGACCGGTGACGTACGGCCAGCCTCGTTCGCACGGGCTGCCTGATCGGGTTGTTGAATCCCTTGACCAGTCAGCCTAGATCGACTGCACTCGGTGGTGCACGCTTCAACGCCACGGCAAGCCAGGTGCGTGCTCGCTGACTGATCATCAGCATGAGAACGCAATAGATGGCTACCGCGGCCGTGCCACGGGCCATCAGGTCAATCAACGCATGGTCGGTTCGGATTTGAGCAGTCAACATCAGCGCCGCAAGTGCTGACACCAGGCCAGCGCACATGACTGCCCAGGGGAGGGCGACCGGAAAGCGTGTGCGAAAGGACCACTGGACGCCGAAGAACTGCAGCAATGAGGCAATGCAGGTCACAACGGCGGCAGCCTCGATGCCCCAGATCGGAACCGTCAGTAGATTGAAACCGAAGTTGAACACCAGGGCCACACAGGTCCAGATCAACAGCGGTTTGGGCTTCTTGAGTAGAAACGCGCCAGCGCCGGTGATGGTCAGCGCGCCGAAGTGTACCAGCCCGATAGTCAACCACGGGATGACGACAAGCCCGGGAGCGTAGCGCTCTCCCGCCAACAGCAGGACCAGTGCAGGGGCGGCCGAAGCAAATACGGCAAAGACCCCGAGTCCCACCAGAAAATAGAGTTCGGCAGCGGCGTTGAGAAAACGGGTTGTTGCCGCCCGTCCGCGTTCCTCGTACATTTTGATGTACTGCGGAACGATAGTGTTGTCGAGTGCG
>CALDHJ010000060.1 GCA_937941555.1 uncultured Granulosicoccaceae bacterium
AACCAAAGTATCTGCGTCTACGCGAACGAGGAATTCAGTTTCACAGGCATCCAAGCCAGCATTCAACGCGTTCGACTTTCCAGGCTTGGGAACATTGATCACCCGCCCCTTTGCGGCCTTGCAAGCTGCGAGAGCCGCGCGCGCGATATCTTCGGTATCATCCGGGCGCAACACTTGGGCGCCAGAATCGCCATCTGAACGTGCGGCATCGGGGGTGTTGTTTGTGGTGCAGGGCCGCAAGCCGCAGCCCTGCACAGTATCTGAATTCGCCAGATTGGCTTACTGGAGGAAGTCACCAATGTTGTCTGGTGTCACCAGCTTGAACGGGATGAAGACGGTCTTGTCCACGTCTTCGCCGTTGGCAAGCTTGATCGCGGTGTCGATCGAGCCCGCGCCCTGACCTGCGAGATCCTGGAAGACGGTCACGTCCATTTCACCGGCCTGCATGGCAACCAACGCGTCAGGCGTTGCGTCAACACCACCGACGACCACGTCGTCCATCGAGATACCAGATGCCTTCATGGCCTGGATCGCGCCGATCGCCATTTCGTCGTTGTTACCGAATACGGCATCGAACTCTTCACCGGACGAGATCCAGTTGGTCATCAGATCCTGCGCTTCGTCACGAGACCAGTTGGCGGTTTGCTCGTCGATCAGAGTGATGAAGTTGCACATGTCCATGCCGATCACGTCATGGAAGTCCTTCGAGCGTTGCACAGCCGCCTGGTTGGACAGCTGACCCATCAGCATGTACGCCTTGGCGCCACCTGACTTGCCCTGCGCACGCAGGTCCTGACACATGCGGAAGGCCGCGAGTGTGCCCGACTCGATTTCATTTGACGCGACGAAAGCCTGACCTTCAGGCAGCGTGTCCATGTTGATCGGCTGGCGGTTGACGTAAACGAGCGGGATGCCGGCAGACGCCGCAGCCTGGCTCATCGCCTCGGTCGCGTTGGTGTCGACCGCGTTGACGATGATCGCGTCCACACCGGATGCAACGAAGTTGTTGATCTGGTCGAGCTGACGCGCGACGTCGTCCTGTGCGTCTTCCATCTGCAGGTCAACGCCATCAAGCGTCTCCACATGGGCTGTCATGCCGTTGCGCATGATGGTCAGACCGTTGTCGTCAAAGCGCGCAACCGACACACCGAGGGTGGTGGCCATCAGCGCGCCGGACAGTGGCGCGGTCAGCAGTGCCGCGACACCGGCTGCAATAAGCGATTTTTTCATCTCTTCTCTCCAAATGGTTGTGTCCGGCACACGTTATCCAAACCGGAATCCCTGCCCCGAGGGGCGTTTTACTCTTCACCCGCGCCGCTCACGCCGCCGAAGCCGCGAGGCCGGAACGGATGCAGTGAAAAGTGTTGGCCAGCGCACCTTGCGGCGCGTCCAGCGCATGCACCGAGGGTGCAAAAGCCTCGACAGACACCGGGCCCTGGAAGCCACCCGCGTCGAGTTGTCGAAGCTGATCCAGGTTGCCGACGCGGTCATCGGCGTCCACCAGCACACGGTCTGCGTCGGTCCAGTGTTCAGTCGACCGCGAGCGGTCAACCACACCGGAGACGTGCACAATGCCGGTGTGCTCCGCGTACACCTCTCCCTCCCCTGCCAGGCAGTGGTGAAAGGTGTCGTGAATCAACTGGACCCGGCCGCCAAGCCCGAGCGACTCGATGGCCGCCACCACAGTGGCCTTGAAGCGCAACGAGGCGGTCGGAAACCCCAGTGGTTCGATGAACCCGATCACACCGAAGCGCTCCAGCACCGGCGCGACAGCCGCCAGCGTGTGCTCGAGAGGGGCAGCTGCTGGCAGCCCGTCGTTGCGCGGGATCAGACTGACGCCGACCGCCCCGGCCCGCTCGGCAAGCCCGGCCAGTTCCACCAATTCAGCCTGCGCCCTCTCGGAGCCGTCATCGAATGCCGAGACCTCGGCAATGGCGTGCAGGGTCAGCCCGGCCTTCTCCAATTGCTGCCGCACTGTCTCGGGATCCGCCCCGTCGAACAACGGCGGCACCAAGTCAGTGCGTAACTCCACACCACCGCAGCCCAGCTCGACCGCCAGCGTGATCAGATCACGCGTTGGCCATTGCGGGGTCGTCATGTGATTGAGAGCAAAAGTACGCAACAAACCGCCTCTTTCAACGAAAAAAAGCACAGAAATTCACGATTCTGAGGAGATTATGCGAGTGCCTACCAGCGGTTGCAAGCACTTTTTGCAACCGGTTGCATTCTTTAGCGAGATTCCCTGCCTGAACACAATCTGCAACCTGTGCCGGGAGAATCGCGCCCCGTTCTAGCCAAGCACAGCGTCAGGAATCAGTCACGCGCAACACTCCCCCGAGTACGGCACAGCAACATTCGAGGGCTTTGCGATCCAATTCCAGACAACAGACTGTTTGATGTGCAATGCTTCGTAGTCATCCGCAACCAGTGCGGTGCTCCAAACCATTCAGCGCTCGTTGCCGCGCCCAAAAATGAGAGTAGGAAACAGTGTCTCGACCACGCGTCGCCACCATATTGCCTTCAACATCGCTCGGCGGAGCCGAGCGCATGGTCATTCGCATAACCAATTATCTGGCTGATGAGGGAATTGATACACACCTCGTCATGCTCAGCGACAACGGGGTGTTGTCGGACGAGATCAGCTCAGCAGTTACGCCCCACACCTTGGATGCGGCGCGCGCACGCTCAGCGCCCGGCAAATTGTGGAAGACACTCAGGCAGCTTCGGCCAGATGTCCTGTTCTCATCCCACGCGCGCATCAATTTCATGACGATCGGACTACGGCCTCTGCTGCCGGGGCGGCCCCGCGCAGTGATTCGCGAGGCGGCAAACCCGATCGCTGACATGGAAATTCAAGACACGACGCGTGTGTATAAACCTCTGTACAAAACGCTGTACCCACGCGCAGACGCACTGATCTGTCAATCAAAGCATATGGTTGCAGACTTCGACATCTTGATGGGCCGGCGACTGGACAACATCACACAAATTTACAACCCCGCCCGGCCAGACATGATCGGTTTGAGCAAGTCTTCAGCAAACAATCCGTTTACGCGCCCCGCCATGCACCAGATTCTGACTTGCGGGAGCCTGACAAGGCGCAAAGGCTATGACATCCTGATAGAGGCACTCGCGCCTTTGCAGAAATCAGGTGTTGACTTCCAACTCACCCTGCTGGGTGAAGGCCCCGAGCGAGAGGCCCTTGAAGCACTGGCCACCAGTCTCGGCGTGAAAGATCGCGTGCACTTCAATGGTCAGACAATGGACAACGCCAAGTGGTACTTGCACGCGGATCTGTTTGTGCAGCCCTCCCGTATCGAAGGCCTACCCAACACGGTCATAGAGTCCATGGCCTGCGGCACACCCGTTGTCGCATCCAACTGCCCTGGTGGAACACGGGAGCTGATACGCGATGGCGAGAATGGCATGTTGTTCGAATCTGAGAATACATCAGCGCTGACAGAAACACTGAGCACAATGCTCGATTCGATTGAAAGCCATGAACGAGATACCGTGCAAGAGAGTATCTCTCACTTGCACCCCGAGATCATTTTTCCACGTATCAAAGCAGCGGTACTCGGACTCGATGAGACCAATTGAACGACAGCGAGAATACGAGCCGCCTTGCTCAACTACGCCCTGCTGTTGCAGAAATCGACAATTCGCTTGCAACCCTCAACAATGTCGCCATCCGAAACAGTAAACGACAACCGTATGCAATGGCCGATGGTATCGCTGAAGGCCGCACCGCCCAGTACCGACACACCGGTCTCCTTGTAGAGCGCCCAGCTGAAATCGTGGCCGTTCATGCCGGTCCCGCTGACATCAACCACCAGAAACATACCGGCTTCAGCGGGTAACACCCGAAGCGGCTTGGCCTGATCGAGAATCGATGTGGCAAGGTCCCGTCGGTGACGGTAAATCGCACGCATGTCGTCTGGCGCTGTGTGGCAAGTGGTCAAGGCCGCGGTTGCCGCCGCCTGGTTGAACCCCGGCGCGCCGTAGAGCATGCACAATGCAAGGTTGGCTGCATGCTCTGAAATGCGCTGCGGCCCGATCATCCAACCCACGCGCCATCCGGTCATCGCATGGCTCTTGGACACACTGCTCAGCGTGAGCGTACGCTCCGCCATGCCCGGCAAACTGGCTGTCGGGATATGCGGTTGCTCGAAGGTCAGCGTGCCGTAGACTTCATCC
>CALDHJ010000061.1 GCA_937941555.1 uncultured Granulosicoccaceae bacterium
ATCTGAAACGGCCGTCGAATCGTTCCGGTGTGCTACACAGTTCAGATGGAAAAAAAGCAAAAACTCATCACCCTGTTCGAAGTCACAGGCTCTGCGCTTGCGATCTTGTATGCGCTGTTGATTGCGTCGAACACCGGCAACGAGATTCTCGGCTTCTCGCTCTTGCTGGTGTCGTCCGGGCTGTTTGCGGCCTGGGCCGTGATCGACAAGCGTTGGGCATTTCTCGCCTTGCAGTTTTTCTACGCGGCGTCGGCGATCATCGGGTTGATCCGCTGGAGTTGACCTCTCCGCGCTCTTTTCTCGAGTCGTTTAGCGCGCGGTGAGACCGCGCCGCGTCGTTGTGGCCGGGATCGCTATCCGAGTGAGAAAACGGGTTACTGCTGCGTCCACGGGCCACCGCAGACCACATCGATCGACCTTGTAGAAGGTCTCAGTGAACCAATGTGTTGGCGTGCCGATGCACCAGCCTGTTTGGGGTTTGCAAATGTGACACCAGCACTACAGCTGAATGGCCTTCGGCGGTCTGTACAACGTCAATATGCCAACGCGGCTCGCCTCAGTCTCGAAACGGCACCCCGCCGGTCTCGGGCAGTCGGCGGTCGAGCGGGTCGGCCCAGGTGTCGGGGTCGAGGATCAACCGCGCGATGGCATCGGCGCCGGCTTCAAGCATCTTCTCGCCCTTCTCGGCGTTCGACCGTGTCGGGTTGCCGGCGAGGCCGTTCTCGGTTACGTGGGCAAACGGACGCCAACGGTACGATCCGCGTCCAGCAGCCAGAAATTTCCCCGCGTCGTCCGGGCTTGCGATCGTGCCGATATTGCGTATGTCCACGAGGTCCGGTTCGCACACCAGCATCATGGACGTCTCGGCTTCGCCCGCGTGCATCACGCCCGGTTGGTCTTCGAGGTGTTGCGACAAGTCCTCCCCCGCCTCCATGACATAGGTTGTCGCCACCAGGGTCGCCGCTGATGTCGGCGACAATTCGTCGAGGATCTGCTGCATCGCGATAATGTTGCCGCCGTGTGAATTGGCGATCAGGATGTCGCGAAACCCGTGGCGGATCAGGGCGTCGATCAGATCACGGATGACGCGGCGGAAGGTGTCGTGGCTCAGCGTCAGCGTGCCACCGAACGGCATGTGGTGTTCGGACAAGCCTGACCAGACCACTGGGGTCACGACAACGGGTCGCTCTGCGCTGGCCTTGCGCGCGGCGCGCAACGCTATTTCATGTCCCAACCGCGTGTCGGTCATGACCGGCAGGTGCGGGCCGTGTTGTTCGATCGAGGCGATCGGCAGGATCACCACGGCATTGTCGTTCGCACGTTGACGTAACTCGTGCGCTTTCAGACGGGACCAATCCACTTCAGGCATTGCGCGTCCTCACTAAGACGTTGACGATGCACCATTATGCCTGTCTGTCACCACGGGAGAATCTGCAATTTGCAGGAAATTTTCGGCGAATCGGATTGAACCGAAAAGCGATGCGGTTGGCGGGCAATATTGTGCCGTTTGCAGATTGACGCCGTCGCTTTCTCGAAGCATGAGCGTGCTGTTGTGTCTGGTATTATCGCGGCGCTGAGACGCCATCACGGTGGCGATTTTTTCTTTCCTTTTTGTTGAGACAAGATGACGACTTCTGCCCTGACTGAGCAAACCCTGGCCCACGCCGTGTGGCCATCGAACAACACCCTGCTGCACAACGGTGCCCTTGCGGTACTCGGCAGTTTGGCCTTGTGGGTGTCTGCCAAGATCAGCATTCCGTTCTGGCCGGTGCCCTTGACGATGCAAACACTGGTAGTGCTCTCGCTGGGCATGGCCTTCGGCGCAAAGCTCGGTATGGCGACGGTGTTGTTGTATCTCGCTCAGGGCGCTGTGGGCTTGCCGGTCTTCTCCGGCACGCCTGAGAAAGGCATCGGACTCGCCTACATGTTGGGCACCACCGGCGGCTATCTGATCGGTTTCGTGCTGGCGGCCGGTGTGGTTGGCTACCTGGCCGAACGCGGATGGGATCGCAACCCTGGCACCACACTGCTGGCCATGCTGCTTGGCAACCTGATCATCTACGCGCCGGGTCTCGCGTGGCTCGGCGCCGTTGTCGGTTGGGACAAGCCGCTGCTGGCGTGGGGCCTGACACCGTTTCTGCTCGGCGATGCGGTCAAGATCGTGATTGCTGCACTGGCGTTGCCGGGCATTTGGCGTCTCGTCAACCGGTTCAAAGCGTGACATCTGACCGGCGTACGGTCTCTGGCAACAGGGGGCACATCTGTCCCCTGCTTCCATTTCCTTCGCTTAGGCGTGTTGACTGTGGCTGACGAGATCTACCTCGCCGGCGGGTGCCTCTGGGGCGTGCAGGAATTCTTCCGGCACGTTCCGGGGGTGCTCACGACCGAGGCCGGTCGCGCCAACGGCACCGCCGACACCACTGATGCGCCCTACGACGGATACGCCGAGTGCGTTCGCGTCACGTTTGATCCCACACAGCAAACTGTCACAGGCCTGATAGGTTGCTTGTTCGAGATCATCGACCCCTACAGTGTCAATCAACAAGGCGCCGACACCGGGCTGAAGTACCGAACCGGTGTCTACAGCGACAACCCCGCGCACCTTGACGCGGCGCGGGCGGTTATCGCCAACCGCGACGACCGAGACCGCGTCGCTGTTGAAGTCTTGCCGCTCACACGCTTTGTGCCCAGCGATGCCGAGCACCAGGATCGGCTGACACGGTGCCCGGACGACTATTGCCACATTGATCCGGCGCTGTTGCGCAAATACAAACGCCCGGTATCCAGCCCGACCTGACAGCGAACCGTTGACAGGCACCGCAACGGTGCGCCAGCCCTTGTACAACGCACGCTTTGTCCCCACTCTCTAAAGTCAGCCCACGCGCAAAGACTGTCGGCACTGAGCGTATATAACGACCGTCGTGGTCGCATGCCCGCGACGATCACGCACGCATGGCGTAAGCGGCTCGCCGGTTGAAAGCCACCAAGAGGGTTACCGATGGCATCTAATAAAGACGCCGATTTGCGCAGCCGTATCCGGGCGTGTGTCTGCGCCGGCGTGACACCACTCGACGGTGTGTTGGCCGGGTGGGAAAGCGGCAGCGTGGCCTTTGATCGGGAAGACGCCTATTCGGACATCGACCTGAACCTGCTGCTCGATGACGGCTGCGCCTCTGACGCGGTATTTGATGCCGTGGCGTCGGCACTGGAGTCGGTCTCACCGGTTGTGGGGAGTCACCCCTCTCCGCCCGGCCGGTATTTCACCTTGCGCGATGCCGGTGAGTATTTATTGGTCGATGTGTGTCTCTATCGCCGCGCAGAGGTGGCAGAGCGTTTGGATCCGGCGCGACACGGCAAAGTAAAGCCACTGTTTGACAAGGGTGGCTGGCTGAAGACGGATGCAGACGCCGTGCGTGCGGCCCAGGTGGCCGCTCGGGCACAGCGTCTGGCGGAACACCGGGCATGGTTCACGACCAGCCAGGGCTTCGTGCGCAAGGCGATACGTCGCGACCGCGACATTGATGGGCTCGCGTCCTACTGGGCCTACACGGCACGGCCGCTGGTCGAGATGTTGCGCATGCAACACTGCCCCGCGCGGTGGGATTTTGGCATGCGCTATCTGGAGGAGGACGTCCCGACGGCGGTCTATGCCGAATTGCGTGATGTGTTGTTTGTCGGCGATCCCGAAGAATTGCCCTTGAAGCATGCGGCAGCGGTGGCGTGGGCCGAGCGGCTACTCAATGAACTCGCTGAAGGCGCTCAGAAAACGGACTGACAGCTTCATTGCAAGTCCGGTCTTTTGATCAAAACTTGCGAGCCCGCCGCCGTGCGGGTGATCTATGCGTAACGCTTGAGGCAATCAGCAGCAACTCGGCGGTTCACCGGTGGCGGCACTTTCCTGAATAGGTGGGCAGGCGACTGTTCCGTAGGAGCAGAACACACAGCAGTGGTCGTCCATCGGTTTCAATAGCGTGCCACAGCCTTGGCAATCGTAGAAATACCAGCACGCATCGGTCGGCATGGTCTCGGTCTTCTGGTGTCCGCACTCAGGAC
>CALDHJ010000062.1 GCA_937941555.1 uncultured Granulosicoccaceae bacterium
TCGACACACCCGTTGATATATATAACGCCATTTTCACTGACCGCAGCGTTGATTGCGGTGACTACGTCAACACCTACGATGCGACGGTAGTTGACATCAAAAACAGCCTGACCTTCAACGCCGATATATTGGTCGAAGCGACAGAGACCGAGTGCGTCTTCACGTCCAACACGGTGCCGAACCATGATTTCAACGACGAAACGGCCGCTTTTGCCGGGGGGGCACAGGGCGCTACCATCACCGCGACCGATTCGGTTTCGATAGTCACACGCACCCCCACTTTTGCCGACACGCCGACTCCGATTGCGCAGGAAATCAAGAACGCCATTTTCCTCAACGGCGTGCGACTCGATATCACCACAGCGGGTTGCTACCGCCCCAACAGCCCGGATGCTCTTGACGATGGCAACGTGGGCCGAGGGTGTCCGTCGGACGAGCCCTGGTTGCTCGACGCTCTCGGTTTCGAGGGCAGTTTTGGTGTTGACATCCACAGCGGACACACGCAACCGGGTGGTCGCTACCACTATCATGGCGGGCCAAACGCCATGTTCGACGACAATCCTGGCAGCGACGGTTCCCCGGTGATCGGGTTTGCCGCGGACGGGTTTCCGGTGTACGGCAGCTATTTCTATGACAGTGAAACCGGCGTCGTTCGAAAGGCAACTTCCGGTTACACACTGAAAACCGGCACCCGCGGTGAGCGTTCCGACACAAATCCTGGCGGGGTGCACGATGGAACCTACAACGACGACTGGGAGTTCACCAATGCCGGTGATCTGGATGCGTGTAACGGTATGACCGTCGACGGTCAATACGGCTACTACGTGACTGATTCCTATCCTTGGGTCATCAAGTGCTTTGTTGGCACGCCGCACGAGACTTTCATCGCGGTGGGCCGATAGGGCGCAGCCCTTATCAGTTGTAAAACACAGGTTTCGAGAGGCTCTGTTCTTGAGCCTCCTTCCGCATCGTCGAGTGTCTCGCACATTCTGTTATACATGGCCACTGCGGGCAAAATACAGCTCAGTTAGCGCACCTGGCCAGCCAGCAAGCGACCGGGGATTCAGCTCGGTCTGTTTGGCAGGTGCGACACAGTGTTGTGTTGGGTGCTATGGCACCGCGGCTATTGTGTATCAGTTTGGATCGGATTCACCTTTGCCTGTCCCCTGCCTCGTGAACAAGTCGGTTGCGAGGGTGGGGGCATGTGATGGTTGGGGAGTGGCTCGAAGCACTGGAGGCTATCGGCGCTGGTAGGACTGATCCAAGGCGGCAATCCCTGCGTTTGTCGTGCATACTCGCGCGCTGTTGCTTGGGTGCCGGAAAAGGTGGTCCTGCGTCCTAGTCTGTTCAACCGAGATTAAAACAGCCGGTTCCCATTTTCATGCGTCTAAGCAAATTCCTGTCGTTGTCGGTGGCCATGAGCCGCAATCAGGCGAAGTTCTTCATTCGGAAGGGGCGTCTGTCTGTCGACGGTACCGTTGTCACGGATCCAGAGTTCGATCTGGTGGAGTCAAACCGTGTGGTGTTCGACGGAAAGCCGATTGTCATGGTGGGCTTTCAGTACATCGTGTTGCACAAGCCATTGTCGTACGCGTGTGTGGCGAAAGGCTCTGAACCCCCATCTGTGCTGACGCTCCTGAATGCAGATTCAGACGAGCGCTATTTCTACTACGCAAATGTGCTTGGGCCTGATGCGACGGGATTGGTGTTGCTCAGTGACGATGCGCGTTGGACACAGCGTATCAAGCGCCGGTTGCTGAAGAAGCTGCGTGTCTACCGTGTCGGGATTCGTGAACCACTTGGCGACGACGGGTTTCAGGCGGCTCGTGAAGCACTGTTGGCGCCGACGGCCGACTCTGCCGCGTCGGTGACCGACCTGCAACGGCGGGATGACCGAACGCTCGTGGTCACGATGGGGCACACGGGTATGGATTCGATACGGGATCGATTTGCATCTGTGGGCGTGGCAATCGAGACGCTCCATCTGCAGCAACTGGGTCGGTTGAGCCTCGGCGATGTCGCCGAAGGCGAGTACCTTCAGCTGGGTGAGGACGACGTCAAAATCTAGCAGTGCGCTGCGCTGATGCGACTTGCGGTGTTCTGAAAGCCACGTCACGCAGGATTCCGAGTGACGCAGCTTGCACCTACTTCACCCGCATGCCGGGCTTGGCGCCTGAATCCGGGTTCAGAATATACAGGTCCGATCCGCCCGGGCCGGCTGCGAGTACCATGCCTTCGGAGAGGCCGAATCGCATCTTGCGTGGGGCAAGGTTTGCGACCATGACGGTGAGCTTGCCGGTCAGGTCTTCGGGGTTGTATGCGGATTTGATACCGGCAAAGACGTTGCGGCGTTCACCGCCGAGATCAAGCGTCAGCCGGAGCAGTTTGTCAGCGCCCTCGACGGGCTCAGCGGCGACGATTTCAGCGACGCGCAGATCGACAGCGTCGAACGCGGCATAGTCGATGGTGTCCTTGATCGGATCGTCTGCAAGCGGGCCGCTGAGCGCTGGCTTGGTTTCAGCTTCAGCTGCCGACTTGGTGGCTTCGATCAAGTTGTCGATCTTGGCCGCTTCGATACGGCTCAGCATGGGTTTGAATTTCTGGATACCGTGACCGAGCAGAGGCGTTTGTGCGTCGTCCCACACCAGTGTGTCGGTGTTGAAGAAAGCTGCTGTCTTGTCGGCGAGTTCGGGTAAGACGGGTGCGATGTAGACCGCGAGCTGACGAAACAGGTTGAGGCCGAGTGTACAGCTCTGGTGCACCTCGTCGAGGCGTGATTCGTCCTTGATCGCGACCCAGGGTTCGGCGTCGGCGATGTACTCGTTTGCAGAGTCCGCGAGGGCCATGATCGCGCGCATGGCGTGGCCGTAGCGGCGGGCTTCGAAGTCGGCAGCGATGCTGTCGGCCTGCGCTGCTGCGTTGGTGAACAAAGTGTTGTCTGGCAGGGCAGTGGCCAGTGTGCCGTCGAAGCGTTTGGTGATGAAGCTCGCGCAGCGGCTCGCGATGTTGACGAGCTTGCCAACGAGGTCGCTGTTGCAACGGGCGACAAAGTCGCTGAGGTTCAGGTCGATGTCGTCGACGCCGTCGGAGAGTTTGCTTGCGAAGTAGTAGCGCAGGTACTCGGGCTCGAGGTGTTCGAGGTAGGTGCGTGCCTGGAACGCGGTGCCGCGCGATTTCGACATCTTCGCGCCGTCGACCGTGAGGAAACCGTGGCAGAAGACGGCATTGGGCAGTCGCATGCCGGCGCCTTTGAGCATGGCGGGCCAGAAGAGCGTGTGGAAACGCGCGATGTCGTTGCCGATGAAGTGGTAGAGCTCGGTGTCGGAACCCGGCGCCCAGTGAGTCTCGAAGTCGGCACCCGTGCGATCGCAGAGGTTCTTGTGGCTGGCGATGTAGCCGATCGGGGCGTCGAGCCAGACGTAGAAGTATTTTCCCGGCGCGTCCGGGATCTCGAATCCCCAGTAGGGCGAATTGCGCGAGATGTCCCAGTCGCGAAGGCCGTCTTCAAACCACTCTTGTATTTTGTTGAC
>CALDHJ010000063.1 GCA_937941555.1 uncultured Granulosicoccaceae bacterium
CCTGCAACGAGCCACGACACCACGGATTCACCGCGCCGAGAGGGTCGTTTCCAGCTGGTCAACCACTTCGGCCAGCCGCTCATCGATTACCGCAAGGTAACGTGTCCAGTCGGCGAGCTCGGCGAGCGGTTCGGCCCCGTCCGAGATACCCCGCAACGCTACCAGTTGGCAACCGAACACGCGGCACGCGCGGTAGACCGCATAGGTTTCCATGTCGACCATGTCGGCCGAAACTGCGTCGTAGGCCGGGCCCGACACGACGCTGGCGCCGGACGCAAGACTCGCCACCGGCACACCCTCGAGCAACACCGGCAGCGATGCGACTGGCGGCTCGTCGAGCAAGGGTGTCTGGCCCACCGGAAACCCCAATGCGCTTGCGTCCATGTCACGGTAGGCGACCGTACCGGCCTGATGCACACTCGCCATCGGCAGGCAGTTCGAGCCCGCAGAGCCGAGGCTCACCACCCAGTCGGGCACTGATTCAGCGGCTTCAAGTCGCGCCAGGTGCGCCCCCAGTGACAGCGCGGCTTCGACCGGGCCGATACCGGTGAACAGCGGGCGAATGCGGGCGCGTAGCTGCGCACCGTACTCGGGCTTGGCGGCCATGACATAGAGCACGCGCTGCGTACCGAGCGTTTTGATGAGGTTGTCCACAACTGACTCCGACAGTGATCCGCGACTTGACGGTATCGCAGGAGGCGAACAGTCTAAAGGGGAATCCCAAACCGGCTCCATGCGACGCGCGCGCAGTCGCCCGACGCCGATTCCCCTGCTGCTACGCCCCACGTAACACTGCCCAGACCATGTCCGACGCCCCCTACACGCAAGGCCCCGTCAGTCGTCACCTGATCACCCTGTCGACCACCTCCGCGGTGGGCATCGGCTCGCTGTTTCTGGTGGACCTTGTCGACATGTTTTTCATCTCCCTGCTGGGAGAACCCGCGCTTGCGGCCGCCGTGGGGTATGCCGGTGCGGCTTTGTTCTTCATGGCGTCGATCTGCATCGCCCTGTCGATTGCGGTCAGCACACTGGTAGGCCAGGCGCTCGGGGCTGACCGCGACGATGACGCGCGTCACCTCGCGACCAACGGCTTGGTGCTAGGGCTGCTCCTGACCATCCCGGCCACTGCGATCTCGTTGATCTGGGCGGAGCCGATTCTCTCGGTACTCGGCGCCAAGGGCGAGACGCTGGCGCTCTCGGTGCGGTATTTCAGCCTGCTCAACGCGAGCCTGCCGGTGCTCGTCTTCAGCATCGTCGGCACTGGCCTGCTGCGCGTTGCCGGCGCCGCGAAGCGTTCGATGAACATCACGCTGATCGGCGGTGCCGTGAACGCGGTGCTGGATCCCCTGTTCATCTTCGGCTTCGACTGGGGGCTGGACGGCGCTGCGCTGGCGTCGGTTGCCTCACGCCTGACCGTCGCCGGCCTGACCCTTTACGCGCTGCTCAAGCACCACCGGATGCTGACAGGCCTGGCATGGGCCACCTTCAAGCGCGACCTCAAACCGCTCTCATCGCAAGCCTGGCCCGCCCTCCTGACCAATCTCGCAACGCCGCTCGGTGCAGCTTTCGTCACGAGCCAGATGGCACAGTTTGGTGACGCGGCCGTCGCGGCGGCGAGTGTGACCGGGCGCATCACACCAGTCGCCTTCGCCGGGTTGTTCGGGCTGTCCGGTTCGGTAGGTCCGGTGGTGGCACAGAACGTCGGCGCGGACCAGCTGGACCGTGTCCGCGACACCCTGAGCACCGCCACGCGCTACGTCTGGAGCTACGCCCTGCCGATCGCGATCGGGCTCGCGCTCATGAATTCGCTGATCATTTCGGCATTTTCGCTCAGCGGCGAGGCGGCAAGCCTGGTGCGGTTTTTCTGCGTGGTCATCGCGTTCAGTTATTGCCTGTCAGGCCTGCAATTCATCGCCAATCCGACCTTCAGTGCGATGAGCCACCCAGGTTATTCGACAGTGGCCAACATCGGGCGCGATCTGTTGCTGACCTTGCCCCTGGTGTTGATCGGCGCCAGTGCGTTCGGCCCCCACGGCGTGATGGCTGGCCAGGCACTCGCAGGGTCACTCGCCGGCGTGATCAGCCTGGGCGTCGCCCGGCGGTTGATCCGAATTGAAGCCGACGGCCACCGCGCCACCTTGTCCGACTGGTTGCACCGGACGCCGTGTGAGTTTCACCGCCCTGTGGCACCGGGCATCCAGACCCGAGGCCACTGACAGGCCGCTGGCCGGTCAATTCGCGGCGCCGCAATCCGGGTGGACTGCGCCTTCAGCCGCATTGAACACACTGATCTCCGAAACACTAAGGGTCGGCCAAGGGCGCGTGCAGTACACACCCCAGTCGGCGGTGGTGTCGATGGTGAGGTCACGCAGCGTCACATTCGGAAACGCATTCACGGCGATTGCACCGGGGAACGTGTCGCCGACGCTGGCAGTACGCCCGAGCACCGTGTTTTCTATCACCACTTCCCGCGTGGACACGAGGCGGATACCGCGCCAGGTCTCGCCGGACAAGGCCGACAGCGTTACCGGCTCGTCCACGGTGCCCTGCGAGTAGAACTGCGCCTGGTTGTCGATCCGGACGCCGGTGCCGGCGTCAAAACTGAGTTCTGCACCGGGACTGATCCGCAACACCGAACTGCCCTGCGCCGTGATTGCACCGAGGTCAGTGCTGCCAAAGCGGATCGGCGCACCCAGATTCGGCACCGTGTAAGTTTCTTCACCGGACAGGCTCAGCCGCGCGACCTTGATCAC
>CALDHJ010000064.1 GCA_937941555.1 uncultured Granulosicoccaceae bacterium
GAACGCCTTTGAGCGCGGGCGGTTTTCGCGAGAAGACGTTTGGCCAACGAGACGATTCAGTCTGCCCGCAGGGAATGTCTCGCTGCGATGCTCGACAGGGTCTTCATGCTAGCCTGTCCACCTTTGCGACCAGCAGGAGCACTACCTTTGGGTCAGCACGCCAACATCGCCATTCTCGACTGCGCCACCTTGCCCGCGATCTTGCTCGCGGCGCACGGCAGCGTCGGGGCGCAGGTGCGAAACTGGCTCGCGCCGCACATGCCGGGCGCGCGGTTTACCCGCATTGCCGTGGCCGAAGGGGAGCCACTGCCGACGCCTGCACAATTCGATGGCTATCTGCTGCCCGGCTCGGAGAAAGGGGTCTACGACGACGCGGCGTGGATGGAGCCGCTGCAAGGCTTTCTGCTGTCGTTGCGTGATGCGCAGGTGCCGCTGGTCGGGATCTGTTTCGGCCACCAATTGATGGCCCACACCTTCGGGGGCCGCGCCCAAAAAATGGACCACGGCATGGCGACCGGTGTGCGGGCGTTCGAGGTCGATGGGGCGACGCTCACCGGGCATGTGCTGCACCAGGATCAGGTGGTGGAAAGGCCTGCATCGGCGACAGTCATCGGTCGGGCACCGTACTGTGCCAATGCCGTGTTGCGCTACGACTTCCCGGCGTTGAGTTTCCAGTTTCACCCCGAGTACACGCCTGCCTTCATGCGTGATGCGGTCGGGGTGTTGGAGGGGGACGCGCTGTCGGCGGCGGAGGCCGACGCCGCACGGGCGTCGCTGTGCGCGGTGCCGCCGGCAGACCTCTATGCCGATGAGGTTGCGCGCTTTTTCGCTGAGACCATCAGCGTGGGTTAAGTCCTTGTATTTCTGACCGGTTCGCGTTGCAGATCGCGATGTGCAACGTCTGAGGCCCGGATTCGGGACGCTTTGTGTTGTGGTTGTTGCTGTGATGACAGTCCAACGCCATCGGAGTGTCTCGTCATGTCTCGTCTCAATCGGGTGTTCAGGTTCACGGCTGCGGCCGCCGCGATCGCAGCGGCGTCCTGGGGCGTTCTCACCGTCACGGCCCCTCCCCATGAAGGCGGCGCGGGCATTGCCTACGGCGAGGCGCATGCGCCGATGCGCGATACGGAGATAGATTTTCACCTCTGGTATCCGGCGGAGCCGGGCGGGCGCAGCGTGACCGTGGGCGGCAACGGTGTCTTCTTCGGCACCGAGGCCGGGCGGGGTGCGCCGGTGAAGCCGGGACGCTTTCCGTTGGTCGTGATCTCACACGGCTCCGGTGGCAACGCGGGTCAGTACGGTTGGATCGCGCAGGCGCTGGCGGAAGCGGGCTACGCGGTCGCGCTGCCGAATCACCCCGGTACCACCACGGGCAACGCGTCAGCGGAGGCCGCGATGCGCTTGTGGGAACGCCCGGCCGATGTGCGCGCGGTGATCGATGCGATCGAGGCCGCGCCCGAGACCTATCCGTTCATCGACACCACCCGGATCTCGACGCTCGGCTTCTCAGCCGGTGGCTTCACTGCGCTCGCGCTGGTGGGCGCGCGGGCTGAACCGGCCGCGCTGAACGCGTTTTGCGACCTGCCGAACGGCATGTCGGACTGCGCCTTCTTCGCCCAGCAGGGAATCGACCTGCGCGCCTTCGACTTCCGCCCGGTGGCCGAAGAAATGTCCGACCCACGCGTGCGAGCCGCCTTGGTGATTGACCCGGGCATCATCCAGACGGTGACGGACGCGAGTCTGCAGGCCATCACCGTGCCGGTGCAGTTGATCAACCTCGGTGACCCCGGCACGGTGCCGGCTGGCGTTGACGCGGTGCACGCTGCAACGCGCATCGCCGGTGCGCAGTTCGAGACCGTGTCCGACAGCGTGCATTTCAGTTTCCTCGCCCGTTGCAAGGCACGCGGCGCCGCCATTCTCGAGCGCGAAGGGGAACTTGATCCGTTGTGCTCGGACGGCGGCGAACGCAGCCGCGCCGACATTCACCGCGAGTTGGTGGAGCGGATCGTCGGCTTTCTCGCGGCGTTGTGACCGGTGAACGGTGGCTGAGCGGGTCGGGTGTCAGCCCGACTCGCCCATCAGGCGCGGGTCGAAGGGGTAGGTGGTGAGGTTCTCGAAGCCGTCGTCGGTCACCAGCACCTGGTCTTCGAGCTTGATCGAGAAGTTGCCGCCCTCGGGGCTCACAAGCGCCTCGACGCACAGCACCATGCCCGGCTCGAGTTCGTAGTCGAAGGCGCCCTCGACCATCTGGTCGGGGTAGGCGACCAGAGGCCACTCGTCGCACAAGCCAACCCCGTGCATCAGGCAGCCGTATTTGAGTTTTTGAAATTCGGGCCGGAGGACGTGGGTGTTTCGTGAGAGGTCCTGGATGTTCACACCGGGTGCGAGCATCGCCATGTTGTGCATGATGTGCTCGTGCGCATGCTGCATGGCGTCGACCATCTCGGCCGGTGGGGCGGCGTCACCGATCCACCAGCTGCGGCTGATGTCGACGCAGATACCGTAGCTGCCGACGAGGTCTGTGTCGAAGCTGATGATTTCGTTGTTCTGCACGATGCGCTGCCCGCATTCCTGAAACCACGGGTTGGTGCGCGGGCCGGAGGTCAGCAGCCGGGTTTCAATCCACTCGCCGCCACGGCGAATGTTTTCGCTGTGCAGCACGGCCCAGACGTCGTCTTCGGATACATCGTTGACCGGGATCTGCTCACGGGCGTAGTGCTCCATGCGCGCGACAGCGGTCTCGCAGGCGTGGGCCGCGCAGCGCATTGCGAGAATCTCATCCGGCCCTTTGACCGAACGGCTTTTCTCGGTGACTTCCTCTCCGTCTCTGACGTCGAAGCCTTGCGCCTCGAGCGCCCGCAGCCCGTGCAACATGATCTTGTCCACGGCCAGGCGTTTGTTGTTACCGCCGTGTTCTTCGATCAGCAGCCGCACTTCGTTCGAGAAGTTGTCGGCGGCAACATCGACGCGGTCGCCGCGGTCGAAATAGAAGAGGTCTGCGCCTGAACGCTGCTCGCGCACCAGCGGGTTGAAGGTTGAGAGAAACGGGGAATTCTTGTAGTCCCAGATGACCATGTAGCCGTCGGCACACAACAACACCGCGCGAAAGGGGTTGTGCGTGTTCCACAGCTGCATATTGGTGCTGTCGGTCGCGTAGCGGATGTTGAGCGGGTCGAACATCAGCAACCCGCCATATCCGCGGTCCACGATGTGTCGAGTCAGGCGTGTCCACCGGTATTCGCGCATCGCGACCACATCGGGCAGTACGAGCCCGGCATCGGCCCATTCCCGGAACGCGAGTCGGGTCGGTCCGATTTCGATGCGGTCGTCGTTGTTCGGTGAGCCGTCGGCGAGGTGGCTGCCGCGGCTCGGATCGATCTTGCGCTGTGCGCTGTAGTTGTCTTCGAACATCGGTGTTGTCTCTCCGCGTGTCGCGTTCAATGGGACGCTCGTCAGGGATCACCTGTCGGGCCGAGTGTAGCGCCGAGCCCCGCCGTCAACCGATCTGTGGTGTCCAAAAACCGTACCGAATGCGACATGTTCGAGCGTGTCTCCGGTTTGATACGCGCGCATGCGCAATGCAGGCGTAGGGTCAGGGACGCCGTTTGGTGGTGTTGCCCGTGCCGTCGTTGAACGAGCCGAACCACTTGTCGAGCGGCAACTCCACATTGCCGTAGTTGCAATTGAAGTGGCGGTGGTGCAACTGGTGGAAAAACGTCGAGATGGTCGTGCGGTAGTCGCCGAGCAGCAGAGACTCGTAGCCCGAGTGGGAGGTCGCGGTGGCGAGCGTCAGCCAGTAGAGGTGAAAGAGCATGTGGACCGGGTGCGAGGGCACGACCAGGTGGATGAACACCGACGACAGGTAGAGCAGGTGTTCGACCGGGTGCATCGAGAATCCGGACCAGGGACCGGTGACGACGTTGCGGTGGTGTACGGCGTGAAACCGGGTGTACATCGGCTTCCAGTGCAGGAAGCGATGCACCCAGTAGAAGTGGAAGGAATACCAGACGCCGATCAACGGGAACCACAACACGAACCAGATCGGGTTGCCCGCGAAGCTGATTGTGGGCGCGACGCCGCGGGCCATGGCCATCCACATCACGGATTCGTAGAGCGTCCAGACGGTCACCCCACTCGCGAGCGTCCAGAAGACGTTGTCGCGCAGTTGCGAGCCACCGAGAAACAGTGTGCTTTGCGCCGTTGGCGTCTTGTAGCGAAATCGGTAGGCATCGCCTTGCCCGCGCCAGGTGTAGAGCCAGAAGTGCAGGAGCGTGGCAAGCGCGGTGTGGAACAGCAGGTTGCGTAGCCACAGCGGCGCGATCCAATCCGCAGCCAGTGTTTGTGTCTCGGACAGCGGTGGTTGCAGCCAGTGCCAGACGGCGATGCCGACCAGCAGGTAGACGGTGAGCTCCGTGAACGGTAGCCAGGCGCGGGAAAACCAGGACACCACGGCAGCCGGGCGCGGCGGGAAACTGAACAAGGGTGAAAAGGCGATTGGATCATCAGGGCGCCAGAGCCATTGCGGCGATGTGGCCGCGCGCGCCTCAGCGGGCGCGCCCTCGGTATTGCCTGACGTGTGGTTGCCGGCCATGTCTCGCGCCCCGGTCGTGTCCATTGGGCTGAGTGTGGTGCCACGATTGCGACACCGTTTGCGGGATTAGGCACGCTACTGGTTTTTTTGCGACCTGTGAAACCACAGAACCGCGGGTGGCCATAGCCACCGAGTGGCTCGGTCGCCGCCCGAAGGGCGAGGGTGTTCGGGCGTCAGGCGACCTTGGCTGTTGAGATGACGTGTTGCTGTCGGATGTCTGCGATGACCGATTCGATCTGTTCTGCACTCTGGGGTTTGGCGTAGTAGAAACCCTGAATCAGGTCGCAACCCAAATCGGCGACCTGATCGGATTGATCCGAGGTCTCCACACCCTCGGCCACGGTCTCGAGACCCAGGCCGTTTGCCAGTTGCGTGATCATGTGCACGACAGAGTGTTCGGAATGCTCTTCGGTCAACCGCCTGACGAATGACCGGTCAATCTTCAAGACATCCAGCGGCAGGTCCTGCAGATAGCTCAGGCACGAATAACCGGTGCCGAAATCGTCAATCGCGATGCGGACCCCCGCGGCCTGCAGCGCGCGCAACTGCGTCGACGCCAACTCCGTGTCGCTCATGAAAGTGCTCTCGGTCACTTCGATTTCCAACCGACTCGGTGCAACGCCGTAGCGCTCGAGCAAGCCCAGGATGTGGCCGCAGATGTTGCCCTGGAAGAACTGCGCAACGGCAATATTGACGCTGATGCGCACATCACCCAGCGGACCCCCGTCCCACTGCGCGAGTTGGGCGACGGCGGTTTCGAGCACCCAGTTGCCAATGCCGTAGATCAGACCGGACTCCTCGGCGACCGGAATGAATTCGTTGGGCGGGACGAGGCCGTGCCTCGGGTGGTTCCAGCGAATCAGTGCCTCGACGCTGACGACATCGCCGGTCTGGGTGTTGACCTGCGGTTGATAGTGCAGCGTGAACTGTTTTTCCTTGAGTGCGCGTACGAGTTCGGTTTCCAGTGATTCCTTGGCCTTGCGCTGCGCGGTGGTGTCGATCTGGCTGAAGCACTGTG
>CALDHJ010000065.1 GCA_937941555.1 uncultured Granulosicoccaceae bacterium
GTAGTTGTTCGGGATCGCGAAATCGAGTGCACCGATCAGCTCGGAAAAATGCGGTCGCACGAAGGGCATGGTCTGCACCGAGCCGTAATACAAGGACTGGTCCGCGCTCACCAGAAAGAGACCCGGTTCTGAGAAGAGCGCAGGTTCTTCGATTCCGATAGAGGTCTTGCCGCGACCGGCCGAGAGATAGAGACCCCACTCCTTCGCCTTGGCAAGCGGTAGGTCGTAGGCAATGCGCAGCGCCTTCGCGCTGATCTTCTCGGCCATCTCCCGCGCGCGGTCTTCGCCATCGGAACTCACCGCGATCACGCTGACGCCGCGCTCAGCGAAGTCGGCTGCAGTCTTCTCGAGTTCAATCAGGTACTTCGCGCAGATCGGGCAATGCAGGCCACGGTAGAAACACACGACCGTGCCGCGCTCGGTGCTCTCTGACGAGAGGTCAAAGCGGCCATGGTCGAGGGTGTCGAGTGTGAGATCAGGGGTCTTCTGTCGGGGCATCAACATCGTGGTACAGCCTGTTGTGAGGGATTGAGCTGAAGCCTATCAGGGGTTATGATCAATTTTTTCCAATTTACCTGACATAAACACCTGCATGCCGCCAACAGACCGCCCCGATCGCCTGTCCGCTCTGGTGTCGCGCTTCGAGCTCGACGTCAAACCGGTCGAACGGTCCCAGGCCAACCTCGTGATCTCCAGGGCGCCGGACGCAACCGTGCCCCAGCACGTGTGTTTCACCCCGGAAGACACGGTGCCCCTGGCCGCAGACGGGCAACGGGTCGTGGTGTTTGCCGCGCGAGCCCGCTGGGGCGGCACGGTGAACCCGTTGATCAACGCGCTGCCTGCGCAGCTCGATCTCGGCATCGAAGACGACAGTGAGATGCACAGCCTGACCACCCTGCTCGTGGCCGAGGGGGTGCAGCGGCGTTGCGGCTCGGGTTCGGTGGTCAACCGGCTGGGCGAAGTGCTGTTGGTGCGGCTGTTGCGGTCGCTGTTATCGGCGGGCACGGCTGAAGTGGGTCTGCTCGGCGGGCTTGCCGACCCCCGCTTGAGTGCCGCGATTGTCGCCATGCACGAGCGTCCGGGCCAGGCTTGGCGTATCGAACAGCTTGCGCTTGAGGCCGGGCTGTCAACCAGCCGCTTTGCCGACCACTTCACGCGAACGGTCGGTCAGACACCGATGGCCTACCTGCGCAACTGGCGCATGGTGCTGGCGCGGCAGGACATTGAACACGGCGACCGCATTCAGGCCATTGCCGCGCGTTACGGCTACGCGTCGTCCGAAGCCTTGTCGCGCGCCTTCCGGCGCCATTTCGGCCACAGCCCGATTGCGCTCCGCCCTCACGTTGAGCGGCACTCGGCGTGACCGGCGAACACGCCGACGCGCCCCACCTCGACCCGTCTCAACCCGGCTTCTCGATGCGCTCCGAAGCGGTGCGCGAGGCCCGGTCTCGCAGCTGGTATGCGACTACACCCTATGGCCTCGCGGTGTTGCAATACGATGCCGTACGCGAGTTGCTCACCCACCCGCAACTGCGGCAGGGTTCGGGCAAGTGGCCCACGCACAACAACGCACACGGCGACTGGGCACGGTGGTGGCAGCGGAGCCTCTTGAACCGTGAAGGCGAAGAGCACACGCGCTTGCGCAAGCTCGCACAACCGGCCTTCGCACCGAATCAGGTCAAAGCCCTGTTACCTCGGTTCCAACGCTTGGCCAGTGACTTGATCGACCGCTTTGCCGCGCGCGGCGAATGCGAATTCATGGCAGATTTTGCCGAACCCTACGCGGCTCAAATCGTGTGCGAGTTGATCGGTGTTCCACAATCCCGAAGCCGGGAGATCGCCGACCTCGCCATCGATATGGGGCACGCGCTGAGCGTCAATTACCAGCAAGACGAAGCGCGTTCGGACAGAGCACTCAATAAATTAATGGTCATCGCAGCTGAGTTGGTCGCTGAACGTCGCAAATCACCAAAGGACGACTTTGTCGGCAGCCTAGTCACGGCACGCGAACAAGACAGCCGTCTGAGTGAAGAAGAGATTCTCGACCTGATCGTGATTTCCATCTTCGGCGGTGTGGACACCACACGCGGCCAGATCGGGCTCGCGATGGCCTGTTTTCTCGAACACCCCGATCAATGGGCGCTGCTCGCCGCCAGACCTGAACTCGGTCGAGCGGCAGTGGATGAAGTCATGCGCGTGCGCCCGACCACTACCTGGGTCAGCCGCGAAGCCGCTGAGGACCTCAGCTACCGCGGGCTTGCAATTCCGATGGGTACCACAATCCACCTCTACACTGCCTCAGCCGGCACTGATCCCCTGCACTTTGAACCAGGTTTCGACATCACCGCCAAGCGCAAACCCCACGCAGGATTTGGCGGCGGCAAGCACCATTGCATCGGCTCGCCGGTTGCGCGCGGCGACATGGTCGAAGCGCTCACACTCTTATCACGACGCTTGCCGGGCATCCGATTGAACGGCGAAGCCACCTGGCTGCCCGACAGTGGTAACACTGGCCCTTTGACCTTGCCGATCACGTTTGATCCATGCTGACAAACGTGACATAAATTGAATGCCTTTGCGCGAATTGACGCGGTAACTGACCGCGAGCACCGCGTCGAGGTTGTATTGCGCCACCTCGCGCGTATTCCTACTGAACTATCCGGAATTTTCGGAGGGTTGCCCTAAATGCATGCTCTTAAGCCAAGTAGGAAATTTTCAGGTGTTCGTTGTTCGTGCGCGCGTCATTGTAAAACACTGTTGCCATCTGCCACTGGCAGAGCCAAAGCGTATCCGCCGCCACGTCCAGTCAAATTTCGACAGTCTGCTCGTTGGTATTGCGCTCACAGATGACTGTTAATTGTCCCATCGGCAACCCACGCATCGAAAATAACAAGCGCGGTGTCGGCAAAAGCTTGATCGTTTATGTGGCAGTTTAGCTCAGTGAATTGCAAGGGCGGTGTCATCACGCGGCGCATCTCGTCACAGAACGCCGCAAAGGCCTCGGGGTCATGCGCTTCGCCGCCCGGTCTGTCCCATTCTTCTATGCCGTGGTTGGGTAAAATCACGTGTGCGGGGGTGTCCGACATTTTCAAACGCTTGCCAATCTCTTGCGCCGTCTCACGCCGCTCTTGCGCGTTGAAGCCGCTGGATTTGATCAAGCGGTTGTGTGCGTGAAAGGGACGATCTTGAAATCGTTCGGGGATTTCCTGCCAACCGGCAAAATCAATCAAATCCAAACAACCCGGCGCCACAATCTGTGGAATGCCCGCACGCCCTGCGTTGAGCATGCGGTCTGTGCCCGCGTTGACCACGGATCCTGCCAGCAAATTGCCAAGTTCAGACAGAGCGAAATCCATCACACACGCAAAGCCACCCTTTCGCGCAATACTCTCGTAGGCCATACCACCCATACCGGTTGCGTGGAATATCGCAACCTCAAAGCCGCGCGCCTCCAGCGCCGGCTTGAGCAGCTTCATGTAACGCAAGCATGACGAGCCGAGAGAAGTCATACCGACTGTCGGTTTGTCGCCCGCAGGCGGCTCGACCGCGCGCGCCGCACCGAGCACGGCGCCCGCAGCTTGCGACAGCGAAGCTTTGCACACTGAGTTCAAACCATAGAGCCCACCCGCCCAGAGGATCATCTGGATGTCGGCCGACAAGCGCTCGGGCGGGATCAGCGGTGAGAAAGACACCGTGGAGACCACATATTTCGGCACACCCAACGGCAGCGCGTTGCAGATATCGAGCGCTGCATCGGTGCCCATGGTCCCGCCCAATATAACAACCCCGTCGATGCGGCCGTCATCATGCAG
>CALDHJ010000066.1 GCA_937941555.1 uncultured Granulosicoccaceae bacterium
CCGCGAGATCATCCGCGCCGAGAAAATCCGGGTGGCGGATGGTTGAGCGCTGGTCGACGCCAGGCGGCAGTGTGCGCATGCGAGACACGCGTTCGGACACCTTCATGCCGAGCAACAGACCACCGGTGCCGGGTTTGGCACCCTGCCCGACCACCAACTCAAGGCCGTCGGCCCGGCGCAGGTGATCGAGATCAAGGCCATAGCGAGCCGGGCTCATCTGGTACACCAGGCGCTGGCTGGCCGCACGCTCTTCCTCGAGCATGCCACCCTCACCCGTACAGGTCATGGTGCCGACCTTGGACGCACCGTGCCCGAGCGCCGCTTTCGCGCTCGCCGAGAGCGCCCCGAAGCTCATGCTGGCGATGTAGATCGGAATCTTGAGCTCGAGCGGCTGTTCCACCAGTCCGCGCCCGCCACCGAGCACGGTGGTGGTGTCGCAGCTCTCACGGTATCCCTCGAGTGGCAGACGCGTCATGGTCGCCGGCACGAAAGTCAGATCATCAAAGGTTGGCAAACGCTCGTTGAAACAGTTGTAGCCGCGCACCTGATAGCGCCCGAGCTGCGAGAGCGCGTGCACCTCGGCGATCGCATCCGGCGTCCAACGCAGCGAGCCACCCTTGTCGTATGAGCCCGGCACACCCGCCCGGCGCCCCTCGATGGCGCCGTCCGAATAAGCGACCGATTCCTCGGAGGGTTCGTCGAACGGGTATTCGTAGGGTTTTGTCAGATCATGAGCCATGCTTTTGCATCCCGACTTTCAAAGTACCAGAGGCGCTGACCGGAAATGATCTTGCGCCAGTTGCGTGAACTGTCCTCGAGGCCGCGCGACGCCAGCAGCGCCTCGACATCCTCGACCTCTTCGGGTTCGGGTTCGACCACCTTCGCGTCCACACCGAGCGAGTCGATCTCGCCGGCAACCCAGACCTCACCGGCCCAGAGCGCGTCCGCGCACGATTCCCCGGCGCCCCCGAGCGCAATGATGCGCCCGGCGTGCGACATGAAGCCCGACTGGTAGCCGATCTTGCCCTCGACAATGATGTCGCCACCTTTCATCGCGACCCCACAACGCGGTCCGCAGTCACCCTTGACATGGATCAGGCCGCCGAGCATGGCCGCACCGACCGACATGCCGGCGTAGCCGTGCACGGTGATGTCACCCGAGGCCTGCGCCTCACCCGTACCCCAGCCCGAGTTGCGCGTGATCTCGACGGTGGCACCGTTGTTGAGTCCGCCGCAGTAGTAGCCAACGCTGCCCTCGAATCGGATATCCGCACCGGCAGGCAAGCCGACACCGAGGTTGTGGCGTGACAACGGATTGGACACCAGCATCGGTTTGCCTGCTGCCGCACAGGCTTGTATTTCCTCATTGATTTCGCGGACCGTGCGATCCCCGACTTCAATCTCCACCCGTTCGGTCATGCCGCGGCCCTCATGTCGCCGACCTGCCACAAGCGCGTGATGCTCGGACCGTCGTAATTGATCACGTCCACTTCACCGGCGTGGATGCGGCGAACGGATTGCTCTTCCGTGCCCGCAGTCATTTCACCGTCGCCCTCGACCGTGACGAGCGGCTTCATGGCGAACCGGTCCTTGGCAAAGCCCATGGAGTCGGTGTCGGTGATCAGGAAAGTGAACACGCCGTCGATCGCGCCAACAGACTTCTCCAGCGCCTGCTGCTTGCTCAGGCCCTGGCGCATCTGATCCGACACCCACACGGCAATGAGCTCGCTGTCGTTTTCGGTCATGAAGCGGTAGCCCGCGCGCTCGAGCCGATCGCGCTGTGTGAAGTAGTCGGTGATTTGCCCGTTGTGCACGATCGCGACATCGGCAAAGGGGCGCGCCCAGAATGGGTGACTCGCGTTCGGCAACACCGAGCTCTCGGTGGCAAGACGCGCGTGGCCGAGTCCGTGCGTGCCCTGCATGGACCAGACGTCGTGCTTGTCAGCCACTGCTATAGCGTCGCCGGTGTCCTTGACGATCTCGAGTGAGCGCCCAACCGACTGAACCTCCAGGCGATCGGCCATGGCGTCGGCCGTGTGTACCCAGCGCTCGAGGTCGGCCGGGTCGCGGATTACCGCACGCACGCTGTAGTGCGCCGCGGTGTCTTCGTTCCAGGTCGGGTCTTCGAGGTAATCGCTGCCGCATTCCTGCAGTGCGCGCTGGAAGTCATCGAGAGCCTGGCCCATCGCAGCGCGGTCGAAGCCCATTGCCCGCACGATGTACCCGTTCTCGCGCGGCGGCCCGTAGACCGCAAAGCCGGTCGAATCCGCGCCTCGGTGCGCTTGCGCTGCCATCAGGCGGACGAGGTCCTCGCCGACCGCGCCCACTCCGGTTAATACTCTGCCCGCTATTCCACACATCAGACACTCGCCTCCGCTTTTCTGTATACTGTATTCAAAGAACACTGTCGGCACAATCGAAAAACCAACGTGTTGTCGCACCCGTGCGACGTTGCGCTCGGTGCACCGACGCCCGGGGTGAGGACACCATGGCCGGACTCAAACGCATTCAGCTTGCGCCCAAGCGCATCGCTGAAGAAATCTACAGTCAACTGCTCGCTGCCATCGGCAACGGCGACATTGCACCCAGCCAGCGGCTGGTGCAGGAGCGGCTCGCGGCCGAGCTCGACGTCAGCCGCACGCCCGTTCGCGAGGCGCTGTTGCGGCTCGAACAGGAGGGTGTGCTCGAACGCGCCGGCAAGGCCGGTTTCGTCATTCGCACCATCACCCCCGACGAAGTCCGCGATATCTACCAGGCGCGTCAGGCTGTCGAGGGTTTCAGCGTGCGCCTCTTGACCGACCGCGCCGACGCAGCGGTCCTGACCGAGCTTCGCCGCATCATCGCCGTCGAGGAAGCGCTCAAGACCGACACCGCCAAGGCCTACTTCAACGCCAACCGCACCAT
>CALDHJ010000067.1 GCA_937941555.1 uncultured Granulosicoccaceae bacterium
CCTTCGATGCACGCGGCCAGTTCTGCGACAAGGGACACGAATACAAGGCGGCGATCTTCGTGGCAGACGACGCTGAGAGAACAGCCGCTGAGAAGACGAAACAAGCGGTTATTGACGAATTTTCAAACCAGACGGTGGTCACCGAAATCCTGCCAGCCGCCACGTTCTATCCGATAAAGGGCAAAGAGAGCTACCACCAGGACTACTACAAGAACCACGCGGTGCGGTACCAGTTCTACCGCTACAGCTGTGGTCGCGACCAGCGGCTGCGTGAGATCTGGGGCGACCGCGTCACGCACTAGATCCCGGCATCGCTGAGGTACGTGGCCTGCCCTGCACGTTCAACTTTCGCACTGATGATTTGCCCCACTGACCGGTGGCCCTCAGCCGACACCGCAAGAAAAGCTCGGCTCAGGCGAGGTCACGCTTGATCTGAGCACGCCGGTCAACCGCCCATTTGTATTGGGGCGGCCACATCGCGAAGTCATCGTCCACACCGAGCGCCTGCGCTGCGTGCAACGCCCAGAAGGGGTCATGCATGATTTCGCGTCCAAGCGCGACAAAATCGGCCTGGCCCGATGCCACGATGTCCTCAGCCTGATGGGGA
The DNA here is from genome assembly GCA_937941555.1 of uncultured Granulosicoccaceae bacterium. Classification (GTDB taxonomy): domain Bacteria; phylum Pseudomonadota; class Gammaproteobacteria; order CALCKW01; family CALCKW01; genus CALCKW01. The sequence continues at coordinate 608 of CALDHJ010000067.1, forward strand.
TCGACAATCACGCCCACAGCCATCGACAGCACTTCGGCCTCCCGGCGCACACGCTCGGCGAAGGGCACTTGAAACCCGAGTCCGCGAGCGGAGCCCGCATCGAGCGGTTTGTTGTCGTCGGTCTGGCGGAAGCGCGGCGCCCCCGAGATGCCACCGGAAGAACAGTCGATCACATCCACCCCGGCGGCCTTGAGTTCACGCGACAGCGCCACCGAGTCATCAAGGCTCCAACCCCCCTGCCGGCCGTCAATGGCCGAAATGCGAAAAAAGAGCGGAATCGACTCACCGATCTCTGCGCGCACGGCTCGGCACACTTCGAGCGGAAAACGCATGCGCCCCGGCAGATCCCCGCCGTAGCCGTCGTTGCGGGTGTTGGAAAGCGGTGAGAGAAAGCTGTGCAGCAGATAGCCATGCGCGCCATGCAGCTCGATCACCTTGAACCCCGCCTCGAGCGAGCGGCGCGCTGCCGTCACAAACGATTGCGTCAGGTCGGCGATGTCGGATTCAGTCAACGCCCGGGGCTCCTGAAAGCCCGGCGCGACGGGCTCGACGCCTGGCCCGACAACGTGCCAGCCGCTCGGGTCATCCGTTGCCAGGGGTTTACCGCCTCCTGCGAACGGTGACGACGTCGCCGCCTTGCGCCCGGCGTGCGCCAACTGAATACCGGGCACGCACCCCATCGAGTCGATGAACGCGGTTATCGGTTTGAGCGCGTCGCGCTGCTCATCCGTCCAGATACCCAGACACTGCGGCGTGATCCGGCCCGCCGGTTCAACGGCCGTGGCCTCGCTGAAGACCAACGCCGCCTTGCCGCGGGCAAAGGTGCTGAGGTGGGCGAAATGAAAGGGCTGGGCCACCCCATCCACAGCGGAATACATGCACAGCGGAGAGACGGCCACCCGGTTTGCGAAAGTGACAGACCGCAGTGTCAAAGGGGAAAACAACCGGCTCATGGGACGCTCTTGGTGTTGGGATCAAGCCGCACAGCATAGCGACTTTGACCCCGAAACACACAGCGCCTGCGTGGCGCTGTGTGCGAGCAAGCCGTCAGAATTTGCCGGCATCCCCGTCGCGGTGTGCGCGTTCATCGAGCGTCTCGAGCACATCCCAGTGCTCGACGATTTTGTCCCCATCGACTCGAAACAAATCGTAATAGGCTGTCGGCTGCCCGGCGAACGATCCTTCGCTGATGGTGAGAACAAAGTTGCCTTGTCCGAGGACCTTGTGCACCGTGTCGTACTCCATCGCGATGCCGTTCTCGACAAAATACGCAACCGCGTCCTGCAGACCCTTCAGGCCGTCAGCCACGGCGCTGTTGTGCTGCATCAAGTCCTCGGCATAGAAGAGCGGTACCTGCGAGAAATCACCGGCCACCAAGACCTCGCGCACGAAAGCCTCGACAAGCGCCTTGTTCCGATCGGTGTGTTCGAGATCGCGGACCGCCACTTCGCCATCGGTTTGCGTGCGGCCACTGGGGTTCGGAGCGGCTGTGTCTTGCAGGTTGTCCCAGTGTTCGACGATCTTTCCGGCCTCGAAACGAAACACATCGAAGGCCACCTGCGGCTGCCCACCGTTCCAGACCCCGCCGTACACGCTGTGCAGCACCACGTGGTCTCCGTCTTCGAACGCCCTGACCGTGTCGACGGTGATACCGGTCGCGTTGCCACCAAAGAATCCCGCTACGGCCGATTTGCCAGAGGGGAAATTGACATTGTGTTGGATGTACTTCTCGTCCGAGACCACCTCGAGCACGGCGGGATCGCCAGACTCGAAGCCGGACAACAAGCGCGTGGCATCGTCGATCTGTGTTGCCTGCGCGGATCCAAGCGTTGCGGCCATCACGAGTCCAGTGGCGAGTGTGTTGCGAGAGATGCGGTTCATGACGTTCTCCTGATTCTGATAGGGGAGTAACGGAAACACCGCGACGACATCCACGATCTCCCGCTTCAGGACCGATAGTGGACCCGCGCCAGCACTGAATAAATGCCATATATTCGAACTGTGTGTTTGGTATTATCAAACAATGAAAGCGACACACAAGCAGGTCTCCAAGCTGTATATCTTCGGAACCGTTGCCCGATTCGGGTCCTTTTCGAAGGCCGCCGACGCCCTGGAGCTCAGGAAAGCTGCCATTAGTCAGCACATCAGCGAGCTCGAACGCGACATCGGCGTGAGGCTATTCAATCGCAGTACACGTTCGATGGCCTTGACGATGGAAGGTGAAGAACTGCTGCCACACGCTACCGCCATGATTCAGGCGGCAGACGCCGGTTTTTCCGCCGTCGAGCACGCGAGGTCAGCGTTGACCGGGCCGCTGCGCATCACCGCGTCACAAGACTTCGGCGGCAATCTTCTGCCATCTGTGGTCGCACGCTTCACCGACAGACACCCGGGCGTTCGCGTCGAACTGGTTTTCGACAATGCCGTCATGGACCTGGAATCCGATCGCATCGACGTAGCGCTGCAGATGGGCGTCAAGCGGCGGCAAGGACTGGTCGTGCGAAAAATTGGTCGCAGCGAACACTGTGTGTGCGCCTCACCGCGCACCGCGGCAATGCTCACCTCAATGCAAACGCCGTCTGATCTGGCCATGTGTTCGGCCGCGATCTTCACCGGATTCAAGCACAGTGACAGATGGGTCTTCACCCGGGCAGACGAGGAACAACGCGTGTCGCTGTCCGTACAAGCACAAGCCAACTCAGTCGATGCCATCAAACAATGGATAGCGCAGCGGCCGTTGGTCGCGATCCTGCCCTACGCAATGGTCTCCCGGGAAATGCGATCGGGCAACCTCGTTCAGCTGCTCACGGATTGGCAACTGCCGTCAGTCAACATCGCTCTCGCTCACCGCAAGACCACCGATCTGCCCGCTCGGGTTCGGGCATTCATCGACTTCGCGCGCACAGACCTCGCCAGACAAATCGAACGGGTGACCGAAACGGTCGCCTGACAACGCATCCGTGAACCCGTTGGGTGCGAGCCGAGACGGCCCCCGCACTGGGCGTATTGGCCAATCCAACCAGCACGCCACTAGACGCAACTACAGCAAACAGGCCTTGGCCGCCAGCTCGTCCACCAGCACTCGCTGGTTTTCGCTGTAGTCCACCGGCACATCAATCACGTGTACCCCGCCGGCTGCGAACGCCGCTTCAACCGTTGGGGCCAGCTCGGCCGCACTCTTCACGCGGTGACCAGTCGCCCCATAGCTTTGCGCATATTGAATGAAGTCGGGGTTGTTGAAGCCAAGTCCCCAATCGTGCAGTCCCGATGCCACCTGCTTCCAACGAATCATGCCGTATGCACTGTCGTTCAGGATCAGGACAACCAGGTCGAGTTCCAACCTCAGGGCCGTTTCGAGTTCCTGAGAGTTCATCATGAATCCGCCGTCGCCGCACACCGCAACAACCCGCCGTTCCGGATAAAGCATCGCGGCCATCATCGCCGACGGAAGCCCTGCGCCCATCGTCGCCAGCGCGTTGTCGAGCAGCACGGTATTCGGTGCATAGGCCTTGTAGTTGCGCGCAAACCAGATCTTGTAGATGCCGTTGTCGAGCGCGACCATGTCCGTGTTGCCCATCACGGAACGCAAGTCCGACACGATCCGTTGGGGCAAAAGCGGAAAGCGGTCGTCATCAGTACCTTCTTCAAGGTGCACTTCGACTTCCGCGCGAACACGCTTGACGTATTCAAGATCATGATCCAACGGTCCGAGTGCAGCACCGAGGTCTTCGATGGCAGTCTGCACATCACCGACCACCTCGATCTGCGGAAAGTAGACCGGATCGACCTGGGCCGAGCGGTAATTGACATGGATGACGGTCTTGCCACCGTGCGACATGAAGAACGGTGGCTTTTCAACCACGTCGTGACCCACGTTGACAATCAGGTCGGCGCGATCGATCGCGAGACGCTTTTCAGCGATGCCTTTCTCGCGCAGCAGGGAAATCATCGACGCGCTCCAGCGGCGCGCCATTTCCGTGCCGCGGGCACCCACCGCCATGAAATCGGTGCTCAGCGACGGGCGTAT
>CALDHJ010000068.1 GCA_937941555.1 uncultured Granulosicoccaceae bacterium
GCCTTGTCACCAGACCACAGGCCTGATTCTGCCGCGTATCAACAACGCGGGTCTGTGCCGCCTAGAGCTCTCAGCCCTTTTTCAGTGTGCTCTTGGCGAGGTTGATCCGGCTGGCGAGGTAATCGCTGCCCCCTTTGTCCGGGTGCATTCGCGCGATCAGGCGCCGGTGTGCCGCGACAACTTCGTCTTCGGTGGCGCCGTCTTCGAGTCCGAGTATGGCGAGAGCCTCTTTCTCGCTCATGTTGCTGTCAGTGGCCGGCGGAGGGGCCTCGGCCCCCGGACCTTGCCACTCCGCGGCGCGTTCGCGCTGCACGTAGGCGTGCAGCAACCTCAGGTCATCAGCATCACCCTGACACGCGTTCCAGAGTGCCTGTAACTCGTCGGCGGAGAGCGACGACAAGCTGCGTCCGGCCAATTCACCTTGGCTCACGGTGCCGTCCATGCGGCCCGAGGTGTGATCGAGGGTCATCTTGAAACTGCGACTTGTCACTGTGGACTGGCCGCTGCCGCCCCCGCTTGCGCCCGCGTAGACGCCGAAGAGCCGCTGCAACATGGGCGCATAGCGCAGCAGTTGGGGCAGCACCCGTACACCCATGGCGAGCGCAGCGCCGATGGCACCGAACAACGCGTGCGCGCGGCCTGTGAGCATCAACACGACCAGCAGGATGCCCCCGCCGATCATGCCGTAGCGGATGAGCGTCGCGCGATCCGGTGGCCCGCCGCGCGTCAGTTGTTTCCAGCTCAGCCAGACGGCGAGCACGATGGCCAAGAGGAGAATGAGTTTGGTCATGATCAGAGTTGGTTCAGCAAGGCTCGAATGGTGTCCGACTGTTTGGCAATCTGCAACGACTGCACGGCCGCCTTGCCACCACGGGCCCAGACGCTGGCCGCTGCGAGCAGTTCACCGAGACGGTGGCTGCTGCTGAGATCGAACTGTGCGTGGGCGCCGCCGCTGAGCGCAGCAATGCGGGAAAATGCGTGGTGCGCGGTGGGGTCGTTGCCCTCCTGAAAGGCGAACACCGGTGTGCCCAGGAGCTTCAACTCCCCCGCGAGGCCCGCCAGCGGATCGAGCAGTTCCTCGCAACAATCGCCCACCAGCACCAGAGCCGACACCGGTTGCTTGTCGGATTCGTTGCGCGCGTGCCTCAACACGCGTTCGATCTGCGTTCGCCCGGCGGCGCAGCGGACGGCTTTCATGGCGCGCAACAGGTCGTTGCTGTCGGTGTGCCAGGGCGTTGCGCGGCACTCGGCCTCACCGCGAAAAAACACCAGTTGCACATCGAGTCCGTGCAAGCCCTCTGTCTTGAGAAAGAGGTTTTGTTGCAGCGCCATCGCCTCGTTCCAGGTCGGCTGCCGGCTTGCTGTGGCATCAAGTGCGAAGATCAGTCGGCCCTGGCTGGTGCTCAGCGGTGCGGGCGCTTTGGCGACCGACTCGAGAAACGCGTCGATTTTTGCGGTCGGTGCGGGAGCCGTATCGCTGCGTTGAAGGGGGGATTTCTTCTCTACCATGTCGTCAGTATGGCAAATCCACCGCGTACGCGGCGACTTCACACCCATTTGCCCGAGAGAGATCGTGACTGAGACGCCATTGTGAACAGCGACGTTTTTGCCGTGGTTCTGGCGGCAGCAGCGCTGCACGCACTTTGGAACGCTGCTGTTCGCGGCGGTGCAGACAAGCGTCTTGCGATGTGTGCGGTTGTCCTCGGGCACGTGCCACTCGCCGTGCTGGCATTGGTGATTGTCGAGTGGCCGGCGCGCGCTAGTCTGCCCTGGCTCGTGGCCAGCGTAGTGCTGCACACCGGCTATCAATTTGCGTTGAGCGCCGCCTACCGCGTGGGTGAGCTTGGCCATGTCTACCCGCTCGCGCGTGGCTCTGCGCCGCTGATTGTGACCGGGGTGTCCTTTGTCTTTCTGGGTGAGCGGCTCGGCTTTGCCACGTTGCTCGGCGTGGCATTGGTGGTGAGCGGGGTCATCACAATGGGTGCCGTGGCGTACGGGGCGAGACACTCTGATACGCAGGCCACTCAGCTCGCATTGCTGACCGGGCTTTTTATTGCGGGATATTCGCTGGTCGACGGCGTGGGCGCGCGCTTGTCGGCCAGCCCTGTCGGCTACTACGCGCTGATGTCGTTGATCAATGCCGGGGTCATGGGCGCTGTCTTCTGGCGGCGTGAACGCACTGTGTTTTCACGTCTGCACAGGGAAGCGCGGCTGGCGTTCTGGGGTGGTGGCAGCGCCTCGTTCGTGGCGTATGCCTGCGTGGTCTGGGCATTTACCCACGCGCCGCTCGCGGCCGTCACGGCACTCAGAGAGTCGAGCATTGTGTTTGCGTTGTTGTTTGGCACACTGTTGCTTGGTGAGAGGCCATCGCGCGCGCGGGTGTGTGCAGCACTCGTGGTGGTGGCCGGCATTGTACTCCTGCGAGTGACGCGCGGCGGCTGACTGATTCAGGTGCGCAGGCAGTCGATCGCTTCGAAGCGATTGCGTATCCCGGGTTGGACGGGTAGGTTCCACCAGTGTTGCAATACAGTCCGGTAGAGGGCGCGGTAGTCTACGGTGTGTACGAGGTCATCGGCCTGCAGATGCTGCAACGACGGCGTGATGCCGTAGAGCCCGCCTTTGACCCGGCCACCGATCAGGAAGTGGGGGGCGGCGGTGCCGTGATCCGAGCCCTGGCTTGCGTTTTCAGAAAGGCGACGGCCGAATTCCGAATAGGTCATGATCAGGACCTTGTCCCACAGGCCGGCATCGATGAGCTCCGTGCGCAACGCCGCCATGCCTTCAGAAAACTGGCGCAGCAAGGCGCTGTGACGCTCGAGCTGATCGGCATGGGTGTCAAAGCCACTTAGGTGCAGTTTGATCAGTGGCGGTGCCATACCGCTTTTCAGCAGGCGTGCAGTGTCTCCCAGCCAGCGGCTGAATTTCGATCCTGCGAACCGGACATTGGTTGACGGTAACGGGTGTTCTGCAAGCGATTGTCGGTAGTGCTCTCCGAGAGCATTGGTGTCACCCAGTGCGCGCAGCAAGGTGTTTGTGGCCTGACCCCGAGGGGTTGTGAGGCGGGAGTGGGTGGCGATGTAGGCATCAAGTGAATCAAAGGCAACGTAGCGTGCGTCGCCGCCGGCGATCGGCGCCGGTCTATTGCCGAAGACCACGGCATCGACCGAATTGAGCGGATCGTGCAGCGACGTCGACAACCAGCCGGTTGACGACTTCTCATCGCTGTCACTGGCGCTGTGCCAGATGTCGATCGATCGGAAGTGGGAGCGATTCGGGTTGTCGTAACCCAGGCCCTCGACAATCGCGAGCTCGCCGCGTTGCCAGACCGGTATGAGCGAGCTGAGTTCTGGGTGCAATGCCCGCGTGTCATCGAGCGGCAAACACTGTTCGGCAGCGAGGGCGAGATTCGGGCGCAATTTCCGGTACACGGCGTCGCGGTAAGGCACGACGGTGTTGAGTCCGTCGTTGCCGCCTTTGAGCTCGATCAGGATCAGGTGCCGTGCGTCGGCTGGCCGGGTACCGTCGGCTAGAGCGCTGGCCGGGGCTGCAGCGAGCAGGGTGAGAAAGTCTCGTCGGTTCATGGCTTCGTCACTTGAGCTGATAGTCGAGAGACAGCCAGCGGGCGCGTTGTGTAGGGCTGGCTTCGGTTTGGTCGGCGATGCGCGTGATTACGGCCTGACGCCGGTTGAGGCTGGTGGTGCTGATCCAGTCGAGGCCACCGGGCCAGCCGGCGACATCCGGCGGATTGAACAGGTCTTGCCCGAGCCCGGCCAGTGAATTGAGCCACTTGTTCGGTTGATCGAGTGTGTGGCCGGTCTCACGGTGCAGACCCAAGACCAACTCGATCGGCGAGCGCACTAATTGTTTACGCATGGTTGCAGACCAGAAAGCGTCTTCGAGAA
>CALDHJ010000069.1 GCA_937941555.1 uncultured Granulosicoccaceae bacterium
CCCGGCAAACTGTGGTTGCGGTAGTGGGCAGGCGACTGCGGTGTTTCAAACTCCGAGCTTGCCGAGAGCACATCGCGCGGCAGATTAAGCTGCACCGGCCCCTTGCGCGGTGTGAGTGCCACACGAAAGGCATCGCGAAACATCTCGGGCACCCGCGCGGCCGAGGTCGCCGTCCAGGTCTGTTTGGTGACCGGTGTGAAGAGTGCCTGCTGGTCTACCTCCTGAAAGGCACCGCGGTAGACGTGCTCACTCGAGAGTGCGCCCGCGATCGAGACGACAGGCGAAAACGCCGCGGCCGCTTGCGACAGACCGGTGACGAGGTTGGTCGCACCGGGCCCGTTCTGCCCCGCCAGCACCACCCCAGCCTCGCCACTCGCGCGCGCGTAGCCGTCTGCCATGTGGCAGCCGGTCCGCTCATCGTGCACACCAATGAACCCGATGTCGGATGCATCGTAGAGCGCGTCGAACATCTCCATGGTCGCCGAGCCGATCAGGCCGAAGACGTGTTTGACCGATTCGGTCTGCAGCGCTTCGACCGCTGCCTGGCCGCCTGATTGTGTTTTCATGATTTGTCCCCATGCCAGGCGGATACCGCCAAGGCGTTCAGGAATGTCAGTGTCGGGCCAGTGAAGGCGTCCGGCTGTTCGACCAGACCCATGTGTTGCAGGCCCGGCACGATGTGCACTGTGCTGCCCGGTATCTCTGACCCAATCGCTTCGGACATCGCCGGCGTGCTACCGGAATCGTGCTCGCAGGTCATCACCAGCGCCGGGGCGGTAATCGCAGGCTCCGGTCGAATCAGCTCGACCACACCGTTCGCCAACACCCAGCGGCAATCGGCGTACACCTGATGATCGTTTGCGAGCACCCAGCCCTTGACCCGCTCGATCCACGCCGTCTCGGTCTGTCGAAACGCAGACGTGAACCAACGCTCGAGCGTCGCGTCGAGCGTCGCCCCCGGCCCGCCCGATGCCGTGTCTGCTGCGCGCTGTTCGACAAGGGCCTGCGCTGCGTCACCGCGCTCGTGCGGCGAATTGAAGATGCCCAGTGCGACAACACGTTCGGGCGCGTCCATCACCAGGCGTCGGTTGATCATGCCGCCGAGTGAAAAACCCACAACCGCCGCACGGGCGATAGCGAGGTGATCCAGCAGCTCGACGATTTGCTCGGCATAGAGCCGCAAGTCCGGCTTTCGCGCCGGCACAGCACTCGCGCCGTGGCCGGCGAGGTCGTAGCGAATCACCCGGTAGTCTGCCGACAGCGCCGCGATGTGGTCGTCCCAGGTACCGAGCGTCAAGCCGAGCCCGTGCACCAGTACGATCGGATGTGCGCCCGGGTTGCCGTGTTCACACCAGGCAGTGCCGCCTGGCGTTCGATGCAAGGCGCTCACACGCCCGCCGGGTTGTCAGGGTCGTGCCCCATTTCAGAGAGGTCCTGGTAGCGGTCACCGATGCGGTGGTGCGGGTGGCCACCGACCGACGCGCCGAGCGCGACGATGACTTCGTCTTCCGCTGGTGCGTCCGGCACGTTGAGGTTGATCGTCTGGTAGTGCGATCGGCGGCCGGCGTCATGTTTGTCCATGAGCGGTATGACCACCGGCGTCCCCGCCGCGCCGCGCAAATTGCTGAACGCAAGGTAGGTTTTCGCGCCCACCGCTTCGCGGTACTGGTTGCCGAACCATAGGGTATGGGTGAGTGCTTGCGCGTGCTCGAGCTCGCCCCCCATGCCGACCACAGACGCCTTCCCATAGCCCTCGAGCGCATCACCGGTGACGTCGAGGATCATGTCCGTCAACAGTTTGCCGATCACCGGTCCACAGGCCTGTATTTCAGGTCGCAGGTTCTCGACAAAGCCCATCCCCGCCCAGGGATTGCGGATGATTGCGAGCGCCGCAACGAGTTTGGTCGGCTCGGCGACGGCGCGGCCGCCTTCGATGTGCGTGGTTTGCACGTGCAACAACGTGCGGCGGATTTCCGGGTTGGCATCGGTCATCGGTCAGTTCTCGGTAAAAGCCGGCATCACCCGGTCAATGAAGGTCTGTAGGGAGCGTTTCTGGACGTCGTGGTCCAGTCCCATCGAGGCATAGTAGATGAACGCATCCACACCAAGCGTTTCGTAGCCGCGGATTTTCTCCGTGACAGCCTCGGGGGACCCAAACACCAGGTTCGCTTCCAGCATGTCCGGGTCGACCCGCACATTGCCGTCGAGTTGTTCGAACGGGATCTTCTCCGGAAAACCGTTCACCACGTCGCCGGCTTTCATCATCAAATTGCCAAACATGCCAAGCACGGATCGCACGGCGTCGAGCGTCGCTTGGCGATCGGCGTCGGTGGTGTAGACACCGGTGTGGCGCATCAGGGCCCAGTCACCGTTGAACGGCTTGCCGGCTTTGGCAACGGCCTCATCGAGACGGGTTCGGTAGGCTTCCGCTTCGGAAAACGGCATGGTCAGCGGCCAGCTCATGATGTTGCAGTCGTTTTCTACCGCGTAGTCGAAGGTGATCGGCGCACGCGCCGCCACCCACATCGGCACCTCTGCCTGCACCGGTTTCGGGCAGGAGGTGGCACTCGGGAACTGCCAGAAATCGCCCTCGTGCGCGACATCACCCCGCCACAGTTCCCGCACCAGCGGCAGCATTTCCTGCATGTAGCGCCAGCTGTCTTTCTGATCGAGCCCCGGTTTCATGCGATCGAACTCGCGCTGGTACGCACCGGAGCCCAGGCCGAGATCCAGCCTTCCACCACTGATCAGGTCGAGCATCGCCGCTTCACCGGCGAGGTTGATCGGGTGCCAGTAGGCCGCGTTGGCAACGCCGCAGCCGAGGCGGATGTTGGACGTGTGACCGGCCCACCAGGTCAGCAGTTGAAAGGGGTTGGGCGCGATCGTCATTTCGAGCGCGTGGTGTTCTGCCGCCCACACCGTCTCGAAACCCGCACGGTCAGCCATCTGCACCATTTCAAGTGTGTGGTCGCGCACCGAGGCCATGTCCTGGCTCGCGTCCATGCGCTCGAGGTTGATCGCAATCTGAAATTTCATGTCAGTTCTCCGTCACCGTCCGACAAACTGGCTGCCGAGCGGCTCGCTTGAAGTGTTCATCCAAACCGTCTTGGGGCGTGTGTAGTCGAGCATCGCCTGAAAACCGCTCTCGCGCCCGTAACCGGACCCCTTCATGCCGCCGAATTCGGCGATGGGCGAAATCACCCGGTAGGTGT
>CALDHJ010000070.1 GCA_937941555.1 uncultured Granulosicoccaceae bacterium
CCTGATCCGCAGCGCGCGCGACATCCAGCGCGGCGAGTGCGTCGTCAGCAAGAGCCCCGTCACCGTGCCTCAATAGCCGCCAGGCACGCTCGACGCGCTCCCAGCGCTTGTCGCGGTCCATCGCGAAGAAGCGGCCGCAGACGGACCCGATGTACCCACCAGCTTCTGCCAGCGCAGGCTGCACCCGCGCAATGAACTGTTCGGCACAGCGAGGCGCCGTGTCCCGGCCGTCGGTGATCATGTGGAGTTGCGGCCGGACGCCGTGATCTGCTGCGGCGGCAATCAGCGCCAGCAAGTGATCGATGTGGCTGTGGATGCCGCCGTCAGACACCAACCCGACGAGGTGCAGAGGCCGATCAGTTGCACGCGCGGCATCCAACGCCGCTATCAGCGACGGGTTGCGTGCCAGGCTGCCATCGGCGCAGGCGTCACTGATTTTCACCAGGTCCTGACGCAGGATGGCGCCGCAGCCGAGCGTCAGGTGACCGACTTCCGAATTGCCCATCTGACCTGGCGGCAGGCCCACCGCCCGACCGGACGCCTCCAGCACGGTCAACGGGTGTTTGGCAAACAAGGCATCCAGCGCCGGTGTGCGAGCGGCCGACACGGCGTTGTTCAACCGGGAGGGGTTGTGCCCCACACCGTCCATGATGATGAGCATGACAGGACGACGCGGCGGCGTTGACGAAGGGGCTTGGTTCATATTGGGATCCGCGGAAATGGATAGCCGGAGAGATCAGGGATACCACGTATACTAAGCCTGATAGCAGTCGCGATAATGCTCTGTTGCCTAACGGTCGTGATGCCGACTAGAGCCTTCACGAGACGCCCCAAGAGGAAAGGACACAATGATTCGATCTGCAACCGCAGCCGCGCTCCTATTGATCGCGAGCACCGTCTCCACACCGGCCCTGAGCGAGAGTTGGTCCGATGTCGAAGCAGAGGCCCGTGGCCAGACCGTCTACTTCAACGCCTGGGGTGGATCAGACGCGATCAACCGGTATATCGGTTGGGCCGCCAAGCAGACCGAAACGCGCTACGGCGTCACTGTAGAGCACGTGAAGATTGACGACACCGCGGCCGTCGTCGCTCGGATACTCGCCGAGCAGACAGCCGGGCGCGACACTGACGGCACCGTCGATCTGGTCTGGGTCAATGGCGAGAATTTCCGCACCCTGAAAACCAACGGACTGCTGTTCGGCCCGTGGACGCAGGATGCACCCAACTACGCGCTGGTCGATACCGTTGGCAAACCCACCACCACGCTCGATTTCGGCGAGCCGGTCGACAACCTCGAAGCCCCCTGGGGCATGGCGCAGCTGGTGTTCATGCACGACACCGCATCCGGCAACGCGCCCCCGACCTCCATGAGTGAGCTTCGGGCATTCGCAGAAGCCAACCCCGGTCGAGTCACCTACCCCAACCCGCCCAATTTTCACGGGACCACCTTCGTCAAACAGGCGCTGCTCGAGCTAACCGACGACCCATCGGTTCTGACCAGCCCCGCTGATCAGGCCACCGACATCGACGCCGTGCTCGCCCCGCTGTGGGACTTCCTCGACGCCCTGCACCCACACATGTGGCGCAGTGGCGACAACTTCCCGAAAGACGCGCAGGTCATGCGCCAGCTGCTCGATGACGGTGAGATCGACATCTCGCTGAGCTTCAACCCGAACGAAGCCAGCCGGGCGATTGCCGAGGGCCAACTGCCTGAAACCGTGCGCACCTACATCCACTCCGAGGGCACCTTGGGCAACACCCATTTCGTCGCCGTGCCCTACAACAGCAGCAATTCGGCTGGCGCACGCGTGTTCGCCAACTTCCTGATGTCTGCCGAGGCGCAGGCCGAGAAAGCCAACCCCGATGTCTGGGGCGATCCGAGTGTGCTGGCACAAGGCAAGCTCGACGATACCGCACGGGCCCTGTTCGATGCGCTGCCGCTGGGTATCGCGACCTTGAGCCCGGCCGAACTCAGCCCGACCCTGCCCGAGCCGCACGCGAGCTGGGTCACTGAACTGGAGTCACGCTGGCAGTCTCGCTACGGCGGATGACCACACACCCCCAACGCGCCGCATCCGCCTTGGTGGCGCTGACGGTTGCGCTGCCAGTCGCATTGGGCGTGGCAGCGACCGTCGCGATCAGCACCGGCCTGATTCGTTTCGGCGGCACCTTGAACACCGCTGAATCCGCCTGGAACAGCCTCTGGCAACAACCGGGGGTCTACACCTCGCTCGCGCTGAGCGTCGGCACAGCCGTCGGGGCGACACTGCTCGCGCTGTGTATCGCGGTCTGCCTGCTGTACGCGAGCCGCCGGTACGTGAGTGGCCGAGCGCTTCAGAGCGCACTGCCGGTGTTGTTGTCAGTGCCTCATGCAGCGTTCGCGATCGGACTCGCGTTTCTGATTTCACCGAGCGGCTGGCTGGCCCGGCTGTTGTCACCCGCGCTCACAGGCTGGGAGCGCCCACCGGATCTCGCATTGGTGCAAGACCCCTACGGTCTTGCGTTGACCCTCGGATTGGCCCTGAAGGAAGCGCCGTTTCTGGTGCTGGTGATGCTGGCCGCACTGAATCAGATCGAACACCGCCGTAGCCTGTGGCTCGGCCAGAGCCTCGGCTACGATGACTGGCAACTGTGGTGGCGGATCCTGTTGCCACAGATCTACAAACAGATTCGGTTGCCGCTGCTGGTGGTGCTTGCCTACGGCCTGTCGGTCGTTGACATGGCGCGCATCCTCGGCCCGAGCGTGCCGCCCACTTTTGCCGTGCAAGTGACGCAGTGGCTCGGTGATCCGGACATCAGCTTGTGGGCGGTCGGTTGCACCGGCGCACTGGTGCTCGCGTTCCTGACACTGGGACTGACCGCAGGCGCGTTGTTGTTGGAGCGCATGCTGTCTCCGCTCGCGCGCCGGCTGCGCAGCGACGGCCGGCGGCGTCGACCCATCGCGCGGTATCTCGCCGGAGTGGGCCTGCCAGTCGCCACCATCCTGCTGACGGCTGGTGCGTTGCT
>CALDHJ010000071.1 GCA_937941555.1 uncultured Granulosicoccaceae bacterium
TTCTTGGCTTCGTACATGGCCATGTCGGCGGCAGAAACCAGCGCCTTGACCGAGTCGAGATCGTCGGATGTCAGGCTCACGCCAACACTGGCCCCGACGCTCAACCGCACGCCGTCAATGTCGAGTGGCTCCGAGAACGACTCGACAATTCGATCACCGAGGGCACGGCAATCTGCTTCGGTTGCCCCGTCTTGACACAACACCATGAATTCATCGCCGCCGATGCGCGAGGCCAGGTTGGGTGCGCAGACAAGCGCGTTCAGACGTTGCCCGATCCTCGCCAGGACCTTGTCGCCGATCTCGTGCCCGTACACGTCGTTGACCGGCTTGAAGCCGTCCAGATCGATGAACAGCAGTCCCAGCGGTTGTCGATCGGTCCGACGTGAAAGCAGCGACTCGATCTGATCCATCATCAGGTTTCGGTTCGGCAAACCGGAGATCGGGTCGTAGTAGGCGAGTTCACGAATCCGTTGCTCAGACTGGTGCAGCGCCTGTTCGATGGCCTTGCGCTCCGAGATGTCGAGCACGAATCCGTCGAGGTACTCGACTGTGCCGTCGCTGGCGTAGACACCGATACCCTGCTCGGATACCCACTTGTAGTGTCCGTCCCGATTGCGCAGGCGGTATTCGATGTTCCAGGTCGAACGCGATTCGACCGCCGCCATCACGGCCGCGTCAACCGCGTCGCTGTCTGCGGGGTGAATCAGGCTTGCAAAGCTGAGGACCCGGTTGCCAACGAGCTCATCGACGGCATAGTCGGTCAGGGGCTGCACCCCCTCGCTCATGTGGTGCATGGTCCAGTTGTCGTCACAGGCACATCGGAAGAACACCCCGGGGATGTTGTCCATCAGTTCCTTGTAGCGAATGCTCGAATTCACGGCGATCCTCCGACTGCTTGTCTCAGGTCATCTCGGTCGGTATCGCCAGCATTATGAAATTTTGTACATGTATTTAGTCGCCCACATACAAAAATGAACGGTGCGACAGTGTGCTTGCACTCAAGAGCAGTTTTTGGCCGCTCGTCAGCGTGTGTCGAACCACCCCGTGGTCGCATCGACCGCATCCGCACCGGTGCGGTACCAGCGCAACTTCGCGTAGAGCTTCACCACGTCGCCGATGATGATCAGTCCGGGCGGCTCGAAACCGGCGTCGGTGGCGAGCTGGTGCAAGCTGCTGAGCGTGCCGACCGCGACGCGCTGGTGCGGGGTGGTGCCCTGTTGCACAAGGGCCGCTGGCGTCTTGGCCGAGCGCCCGTGCGCGACCAGCTCGCGCTGAATGATCGGCAGGCTCACGGTGCCCATGTAAAACACCAATGTTTGGTGCGCGTCGCGCATGCTCTGCCAGTCGAGTACGAGCTCACCGGCCTTGAGGTTGCCGGTGTGGAAGCTTACGCTCTGGGCGTGGTCGCGGTGTGTCAGCGGGATGCCAGCGTAGGCGGCGCAGCCACTCGCCGCGGTAACCCCCGGCACAACCTGGAAGCGCACGCCGTGTTCGACCAGGGTTTCGATCTCTTCGCCGCCGCGCCCGAAGACGAAAGGGTCTCCGCCCTTGAGCCGGCACACTCGCTTGCCGGACTGGGCCAGTTCCACCAACAGCAGATTGAGATCACCCTGCGGGATCTGGTGGTCACTGCGGCGCTTGCCGGCGTAGATGGCCTCCGCGTGTTTGGGGATCAGGGCGCGTATTGGGGGGGAGACCAGGCGGTCCCAGACCACGACATCGGCCTGCTGCAGCAGGCGCAGCGCGCGCACCGTCAGCAGGTCCGGGTCGCCCGGGCCGGCGCCAACGATGAACACTTCGCCGTCTGTCGCACTTGAGGTCGGGTTGGCGAGCAGGCGTTCGAGCACGGACTCGGCTTCGTCGTCGCGTCCGCCGTGGACGAGGTCGGCGACCGGCCCCTCAAGCACCTCCTGCCAGAAACGACTCCTCGAGCGGGCCGGCAGGTCGCGCTTGACCTGGTCGCGGTAGCGTTCGAGCAGACCGGCCAGGCGGGCGTAGCTCTCGGGCAGCAGGGTTTCCAGGCGGTTGCGGATCAGACGTGCCAGCAGTGGTGAAGCGCCGCTGGTCGAGATCGCGACTTGTATCGGTTCACGATCGATCACGGACGGCAGGATGAAATCCCCCCCCTGGCTGTCGGTTGCGGCGTTGCAGAGAATATGGCGCACGCGGCACTGGGCGGCGATTTCGCGATTGAGTTCAGCGTCGTCTGTCGCGGCAAAAACCAGGTCGGCGTCGTCGAGGTCGCTGAATTCGAAGCGGCGGTGGTGACAGCAGGCGCGGTCGTTGTCGGCCAGTTCGCTGCGGATCTCCGGCGCGACTACGGTCAACAGCAAACCCGCGCGCAACAACAGCTCGGCCTTGCGCGCGGCAACGGCGCCACCGCCGACCATGAGCGCGTTGCGGCCTTCGCTGTCGAGAAATAGGGGGAGGTAAGGCATCCCTATAGTGTGACGCATCGTCGCCAATCCCACCATGCACAGAGAGGATGATTGCGACCTCGATGTTGGCGATTACCACACTGTGGCCGCCAGCATGTCGTGGCGGAGCGGGGCGGGTGGGCCTGTCAGACGGGTGCTGCGGTATAGTCGGCAGATACCGCATTCGGGATTCGCCCAGGAGACAGGCCGTGGACAACGCAGACGACAAACACCAGCGCAGTGCTGAAAAGCGCAACGCAGGTTATGAGAAGAAGCAGGCCAAGGCCACCACCGAAAAAGGCCTGGTGATTGTCAACACCGGCACCGGCAAGGGCAAATCGACCGCGGCCTTCGGCATGGCGTTGCGGGCGGTGGGACACGGCATGAAGGTCGGCGTGGTGCAGTTCATCAAGGGCGCCATGGCGACCGCCGAGCGCGACCTGCTCGACGCCTACGAGCAGGTTGAGTTCCACACCCTCGGCGACGGCTTCACCTGGAAGACTCAGGATCGGCAGAAAGACGTCGAGTCCGCCGAGCGCGCCTGGGCCGTGGCGGCAAGACTGCTCGCAGATGATTCGGTGTCTGTGGTGGTGCTCGATGAGCTCAACTGGGCGCTGAAGTATGAATACGTGCAACTCGACGCCGTGCTCGCGGCACTCGCGGCGCGCCCCGCCATGCAGCATGTCGTGATCACCGGGCGCAATGCACCTGACGGCCTGGTTGAGGCCGCCGACATGGTGAACGAGATCCGATCGGTCAAGCACCCGTACAAGGAACAGGGGGTCAAGGCGCAAGCGGGCGTCGAGTATTGATCAGGATGGGCGCGATTCGGTGGTGTTGTCTGGGCCTGCTGTGTGCTGCGTTGACGGCGTGTTCAAGCGTGCCATCCAATCCGGTGGACAACACAGCTGACACCGTGCCGGCGGGTGTGCTGATGCGCCTGTTCAGTCCCGGACCCGTACGAGCCGACTGGCTTTCAGAGAACTTTCAACAGGCCATTACGGCAGACCAACTGACCGAGTTGCGCGACGATCTCGCTGCGCAACTCGGCGCGCTGGAGGCGATCGAGCCCGGCGAGGGTGTCTGGCTGATGACCTTCGAGAACGGGGTGTTACCGGTCTTCCTGCGACTCAACCCGGCGGGTGAGATCGACACACTCTGGTTCAATCCGATCGAACCGCAAGGGCCACTCGACGCCGATCAGATCCGTGAACTCATGGCCGGATTTGACGGCGAGGTGGCCGTACTGGTCGAGCGCGAGGGGGAGGTGCTGTTGGCGCAACAGGCCGACACCCCGCTCGCGGTCGGTTCGGCGTTCAAGCTCACGGTGTTGCAGGCGTTGCGCGCCGCGATGGCGGCCGGTGATATTGCCGATGATGAGGAACTCGAGCTGATCGCGTCCCGCAAATCGCTGCCGAGCGGCCGGCTGCAGGATGAAGCTGACGGCTCGCGCTGGCGCGTTGACGAGCTCGCACGGCGCATGATCGCCCAGAGCGACAACACGGCCACCGACATGCTGATCAACCGTGTTGGCCGCGCACCCCTCGAGGCTCTCGCCCCGCGCAATACTCCCTTTCTGACAACGGCCGAGGCCTTTCGCCTCAAGGACCCACGCCATGCCGCGTTGCTGGCACGCTGGCGGAACGGTGGGGAGGCGGAGCGACGGGCGCTGCTCGGTGAACTAGACGGTCTGGCCTTGCCGAGCCTGTCGCTCTTTGCCCAAGGCCCTGTGGCACTCGACGTCGAGTGGTTCTATTCGGCGCGTGAACTCTGTACGGCCCTCGAGGCGGTGGGTTTCGATCCCGCAGCGTCCGCCAACGCCGCTCAGCTCGACCGCGCGCACTGGTCACGCGTGGCTTACAAGGGCGGCTCGGAGCCCGGGGTGATCAACCAGAGTTTCCTGCTCGAGGACCTCGGCGGCCGGCGCAGTTGCGTGGTGGCGACCTGGAACCACCCGGACGGCATGGTGACCATCCCGTTCCTCAACCTCGTCAGCCATCTTGCCCGGCTCGCGCGCACTGCAGACTGAGCGTGCGTCGCGCAACAGGGCGGTGAGGTCGCATTCAATCCCGGTCGAGCCGGGTGAGCTGGTACAATCCCGACCGCGATCGGTAACCTGGCCTCCGGGCCGGGTTGAAAAGGGAATCGGGTGAAATGCCCGGGCTGCCCCCGCAACTGTAACGGCTGAGTTCGACGCAATCGCCACTGGCACATCGCCGGGAAGGCGCGTCGCACGATGACCCGGAGCCAGGAGACCTGCCCTCGCACAACGTTCCTGTCAGAGCGGGGAGCTCACTTTGGACCGATCAGCATCGACTGTTCTTCACGTCTGTACCACCTGCAACAGCGACCGCGCACGCGAGGCCGATGATGGCCTGAGCGGCGGCGAACGCTTCCTGCAGGAACTCCAATCCCGGTTTGCCGACAGCGATGTCGAGCTGCGCCCCGTGCAGTGTCTGATGGGGTGCGAGCACGCTTGCAATGTGCACCTCTGCGACCCGGCAAAATACAGTTACGTCATCGGACGGTTCGAACCCAACGCCGAATCGGCGCAGGCGCTCGCGGACTATGCCGCCCTCTACCTCGACGCCGAGACCGGCCGCGTTCCCTACAAGCAGTGGCCGGCCGCCATAAAGGGGCATTTCATTGCCCGCATGCCCCCCCTTGAAGAGAACGCCTCATGAAAAAGCTGCCTGCAACCGTTGTCACGGGATTTCTCGGCAGCGGCAAGACCACCCTCGTGCAGAACGTGCTCAAGAACACCGAGGGCCTGCGGGTTGCGGTGATCGTTAACGAGTTCGGAGCGATGGACGTCGACACCGAGCTCGTGCGCCAGTGTGCGGTGGGCTGCGAAGACGAGACCGAATCCGGACCCGGTATCTACGAGCTGGCAAATGGCTGCATCTGTTGCACGGTCCAGGAAGAGTTCCACCCGGTCCTCGAGCAGCTGATCGAACGTCGCGATCAGATCGACCACATCCTGATCGAAACGTCGGGCCTTGCGTTGCCGAAACCTCTGGTACAGGCCTTTGCCTGGCCGGAAATCCGCACCGCGTGC
>CALDHJ010000072.1 GCA_937941555.1 uncultured Granulosicoccaceae bacterium
CCTACGCGCCGGGTGCCAGTGGCAACGTGGCGAGTGAGCGGGTGGTCGAACACCTGCACAGCGTGGGTTACCGGACCGGCATCGATCTCGCGGCATTACAAGCCATCGGAGCGCAGGCAAAAACGCTAAGATCAGCGTGAATCTGTGCGACCCGGTGTGGTCGCCAGTCCCCTTGCCACTCACAGGCTGCGTACCGTGTCTGAACATTTCAATTCCCTGGTCACAGACAGCGATCCGCTGATTGCCAGTGCGCTGCAGGCCGAACTGCAGCGCCAGCAGAATCAGATCGAACTGATTGCCTCCGAGAATATCGTCAGCCGGGCCGTGCTCGAGACACTCGGTCACGCCATGACCAACAAGACCCTCGAGGGCTATCCCGGCAAGCGCTTCCACGGCGGCGGTCAACACGTGGATACCGCCGAGCAGGCCGCAATCGATCGGGCCTGCGAGCTCTTTGGTTGCGCCTATGCGAACGTCCAGCCGCACTCGGGCAGCCAGGCCAATCTCGCCGTCTTCTTCGCGCTATTGAAACCGGGCGATCGCGTGTTGAGTCTGGATCTCGCGGCCGGTGGCCACTTGAGCCACGGCCTGGGTGCCAATCTGTCGGGTCGCTGGTTCGAAGCGCACCACTATGGTGTGGATCGAGACACCGGAACCATCGATTATGAGCAGGTCGCGGCACGCGCGCACGAGATCAAACCCCGTCTCCTGATCACCGGTGGATCTGCCTACCCGCGCCAGATCGACTTCGAACGACTCGCTGCGATTGCGCAGTCGGTCGATGCGCTCTTTCTGGTCGACATGGCCCACATTGCAGGCCTGGTGGCAGGTGGCGTGCACCCGTCTCCCATACCGCACGCGGACATCGTGACTTGCACCACCACCAAGACACTGCGCGGACCGCGTGGCGGCCTGATACTGGCGCGCGATGCCGACTGGGCGCGGCGCTTTCAATCATCTGTGTTTCCGGGCGTGCAGGGCAGCATTCACTCGCAAGTGATAGCGGCCAAGGCCGTATGCCTGGGCGAGGCCTTGCAGCCGAGCTTTGCGCAGTACACCCGGTCGATAGTGGACAACGCACGCGCGCTGTCCGAGGCGCTGCAGGACGGCGGCATCACCGTGGTTAGCGGTGGCACCGACACCCACCTTGTCTTGCTCGATTTTTCAGCGATCGGGCTGCTGGGCAGCGAAGCCGAAGGGCGGCTCGACCGGGTCGGCATCACGTCCAACAAAAACCCTATCCCGTTTGATGCAGCTAACCCGGCGAACTGGGTGGGGCTACGGCTCGGTGTGGCGGCAGCGACGACGCGAGGCCTCGACGCGGCGTCATTCCGCCAGCTCGGCCACACCATTGCAACCGTTCTGACGGCCTCCGACAACGACCAACAAGCACGCGAATCGGCAGCCCGCGACACGGTCGCAGCTCTGTGTGGCGCGCACCCGATCTACTCACACTGACACCGTGGAGACCTGATGAAGGCCGCGAATTCCGACTCTGCCAAGGTCGCCATCGTCACCGGTGCAGCGAGCGGTATCGGCTTCGCCATCGCCGAACGCCTGGTGCGTGACGGGTGTCGCGTCATTGTCAACGACCTCGATGCGCAGGCGCTGGACAAGGCACTCGATGTACTCCAGGGAATCGGCGGTGCCTGCGTGGCAGTGCCGGGGAATGCCGGTGACATCGACGTGATCGACCAGTTGGTAAGCACCGCCGTTCACC
The DNA here is from genome assembly GCA_937941555.1 of uncultured Granulosicoccaceae bacterium. Taxonomy (GTDB): domain Bacteria; phylum Pseudomonadota; class Gammaproteobacteria; order CALCKW01; family CALCKW01; genus CALCKW01. The sequence goes on from CALDHJ010000072.1 coordinate 1,721, forward strand.
GCTTTGGACAACTGGATTGGGTCGTCGCCAACGCCGGCATCACCACCTTCGGAGCCTTTCTCGACTACACACCCGCGCAGTTTCAGCAGCTGGTCGATCTCAACCTGCGTGGGAGCTTTTTTCTCGCCCAGCGGGCGGCCAGACAATTGGTGGCGCAGGAGCGGGGCGGCCGTATCCTGTTGATGTCGTCGGTCACCGGTATCCAACACCACCCGGATCTTGCCGCCTACGGCATGTCCAAGGCCGCGATTCGCATGCTCGCCAAAAGCCTGGGGGCAGAACTCGCGCCACACGGCATCACGGTCAACGCGCTGGCACCCGGCGCAACACAAACCGAACGCACGCTGGAAGATGCGTCCTACAGCAGCACCTGGGCGGCGCTGACGCCAACCGGACGGCCCGGCACCGCCCAGGACGTGGCAGAGGCTGCCGCGTTCCTGCTGTCGGACCAGGCCCAACAGATCACCGCCCAAACGCTCGTCATCGACGGCGGATGGACCGCCGTGAGCCCGCCACCGCCAGCTGATTAAGCACACATTTCGGCCAGTTGGGTCAGATCGATGGCCGTATCAACCACCGTTTCCAAGCCGGGTTGCCGGCAGGCAGCTGTGTCATGCCATGCTTGTATTAAATGTGGCGCTGGTATGATGCGCCGCATGCGACAGTAACCAGCCTCAAGTGGTTGGTAACCCTATCGGCCAGAAAGCTCGCGAAACAGCCGGTATACTGTTCGAGCACATTCTTATCGAGATCGACCCGTTTCATGACGACACTACACGAGCGACTGGTTCAGGCACGCGAGGCCGTTGGTCTGAGCAAGAGCGAGGTGAGCCGTGTTTTGGCCGTCAAGCCGGAATCCTACGACAAGTGGGAAAGCGGACAGGTCGTGCCACGCGCCAACAAACTGATCACACTCGCGGGCGTGGTCAACGCATCGCCAGCCTGGCTACTCGACGGCGACGAAGACTACCTCCAGACCCTCGACAAGGATCAGCAGATCGCCCAGCTGCGCAATCGAATAGAGCACCTGCACAGCGTGCAGAACCGCATGGCCGTGATGCTCGACGAGCTCACATGTGATCTCGACGACGTGGAGAACGTGCCGTCCTGACATCAGGCCACGCACTGGCAGGTCAGGGACAAAGGGTACGCGTAAGTCATTGTTGGATAACGGATAGTCTATTTAACATAATATATATTATGCGCATATATTGGTATGGTGCAATGTATCATCCCGCCCAGCCCTCAATGCTCGTTTCAGCGCGTAAACCAGCCACAACGGCGCGTGCGTATCAGATCAACTGGCGTACGAACTCAGCCGAAGCTAACACCACAAACCGCCCGCGGGCTCCTCCACAAAGTGACCCTGTGGGAGTTACGTCCTCGCAAAGCGAGACGGAACGAGTCAGATGCCCGGAGCGACACGATGGCTTGAATTTGACAACCCAGACTGTAGAAGCTGTGTCTTCTTACCGAACGCGTCTCAGTGAACCACACAGTGTGACCCTGTGGGAGTTTCGTCCTCGCAAAGCGAGACGGAACGATTCAGATGCCCAGAACGACACACTGGCTGAGATTGACCACCCAGACTGCAGAAGCTGTGTCTTCTCACCGAACGCGACTCAGTGAACCACACAGTGTGACCCTGTGGGAGTTTCGTCCTCGCAAAGCGAGACGGAACGATTCAGAT
>CALDHJ010000073.1 GCA_937941555.1 uncultured Granulosicoccaceae bacterium
GCTCCAGACTTTGCTTTGACCGGCGACAGTTGGCAGGCCGAAGTCGGTCTGTGGCCACAGGCTGTGTTCGGCGCCAACGGCTTGGAAGTCCGGGGTGCAGGCCGAGACCGCGGGCAGTTGTACGTTGCTGTTTTCAACCAGTGCGCCGGTGCGTGGCACGCTCGAGCCGCTGGTTGATCCGCCACTGCTGCCACCAATGCGCGACATCACACTCTGCTGGGCACTGGTTCCCGATACGTCACCCTCTGCCAGGCACCCGGTCAGTGCGACGACACTGCTCAGTAGCGCAGGCATGATCCAGGGCAAACGCTTAGACTGGGGCGCGCGCGAATTCTCGGTACTGACAGAGAGCGCCGGGCAGGCCGAAGTCTGCTGGTGTGATTCGTGGGGGAGCTGCATGAATGTCGCCTTTGTTGTTGTTCTTCTGGCTTGATGCGCGAGGCCTCCACGACGTGCGGTGAGGCAGATCGTGGGGCGGCAGTCCATTGCAGCCGCATCGGCAATATTTGCCGGTTCCTGATCGAGCTAGCGGTTCGGTTGACGAGTTCTTTAACGCCTGCGGGGCAGCTGTAATGTTCGGTTTGGCGCCGTTTGGGTGACTGTAAAAATCATTAAAAACAGCCGCATACGTGATTTCCCCGGTACCTGGTGTGGGCTTTCGGCGGGGCCTTTGGTGCCTCTACAAGGGCTGTGGAGCCCACTCGGGTCAGGGCGGACTGGTGGCCGTGGGTCGGCCGCCGTTGCATCGGGCCGCTGAGATGACAGGTGCTCGACGTCGGGTCGCTGGGCTGCTGCTGATGCTGATGGTCCTGGCGGTGGTCTCGGACGCCATTGCACCGTCGATCGGAGACCGCGTTTTTCCCTGGGCCGCGGGTATCAGCAGCTGGTTCGCTGCGGTCGTGCTCTGGCCGTCGCTGTCTGCGGGGCTGCGCGTTGCGGCGTTGGCGTTGATCGCATTGGGTACGGCAATCGGGCTGCTGTCAGGTCTCGATTGGCTGGTCTTTCTCGAGCAGGCGCTGTCACGCAATGCCGGCATTTTGTGCATGTTGATTGCCGTGGGGTTTCTGCGTCTGGTGCCGATCGCCTCGGGCCGTGGGCCCCGGCGCCGAGGCGCCGCTGCGTGGCGCGACACCATGCTGGCAACGGCCGTGTTCGGCTCGGTGATCAATATCTCGGCGTTGCTGATCATTGCCGACTACCTGCGCGCGCGCGGTGGCGGGCGCGCGTTTGCCCTCGAGTCGCTGACCCGGGTGTTCACGGCCTCGGCGGCGTGGTCGCCCTTTTTTGCGGGCATGGCAGTTGTGATCGAATACGTACCTGGCGCGACCGTGAGCGCGCTGATGGCGGCGAGTTTGCCGTATGCGCTCGTCGCCATGCTGTTCACCTGGGCGTGGGGCCGGTTTCGACGTGTGGATGAAACACAGCACTTCGAAGGCTTCCCGTTGGCGTTGTCTGCCCTGATGCTTCCGCTGGTGTTGGCCGTGCTGGTGGTGTGCGCGTTTGTGTTGCAGCCTGCGCTCCCGATTGTTGTGATGATTGCGCTGTCGGCGCTCACGGCGTGCTTCGGTTTTCTGGCGTTTGCCAAGGGCGCACAACACGCCTTTCGTGAAATGGCTGAGCACGTCGAGACGGGTCTCGCCAACGGTGTCAATGAGCTTGTGCTGTTTCTGGCTGCAGGTGTGCTCGCGGTCGGGCTTGCGGCGTTGTTTGACAGCGGCCAGGTGCAGTTGCCGAACGCGCCCTACGATTGGGTTTTCGCCAGTCTTGCCCTCGCGGCAATGTTGTTTTTTGCGGTGTTGGGTGTCCACCCGGTGGTCAGTGTGACCGGGCTTGCGCCTGCGTTGCTGGCGCTGTCACCGCCACCGGTGTTGTTGGCCCTGACGTTCTTGTTCGCGTGGAGCCTTGGGACCTCGGTGAGCCCGTTGTCCGCCACGCTGCTCACCGTACAGGGCCGATACGGCCTTGCCGGATGGCGCGTGGCGTGCGCCAATGCGCCGTTTGCGGCCGCCCTGTTTGTGGTGGCGGTAGCGAGCTTTTACGTTGTTGATGTGAACGGCATCGGGTAGCGCGATTCGAACGCTGCCTGCACTTTGAATGGTCTCGTGCAGACCCTGAACCAGGAGGACACAGCCGTGTTCAACCAACCGCTCGGCGGAAACGAGATGCCCCGCTTCGGTGGCCCCGGCACCATGATGCGGCTGCCTGCCGCTGACAGCGCGGCCGGTCTCGATGCGTGTTTTGTCGGCATTCCGATGGATATCGGCACGTCGCTTCGCGCGGGTACGCGCTTCGGACCCCGGCAGATCCGCGCCGAGTCGCTGCTGATCCGCCCGTACAACATGTATACGCGTGCGGCACCGTTCGACTCGATCAACGTGGCCGACATCGGAGACGTGCCGATCAATACCTTCGACCTCAAGGACAGTGTCGAGCGGATCACCCGTTTCTACGATGCGTTGTTGTGCCACGACACCATCCCGCTGACGCTCGGCGGCGATCACACTCTGACGTATCCGGTTCTGCGTGCCATTGCACGCAAGCACGGACCGGTGGCTCTGGTGCATGTCGACGCGCACGCTGACATCAATGAACACATGTTCGGCGAGGCCATCGCACACGGCACGCCGTTTCGCCGTGCCTTCGAAGACGGTTTGCTCGATGCGGAGCGCGTGTTCCAAATTGGTTTGCGCGGTACCGGCTACACCGCCGAAGACTTCGACACCGCGCGGGAATGGGGATTCACAGTGGTGCAGGCAGAAGAGATCTGGATGCAGTCGCTCACGCCGCTTGCGCAACGCATTGTGGATGTTGTTGGGGAGCGTCCGGTGTATCTGAGCTTTGATATCGACAGTCTCGATCCGAGCTTTGCGCCAGGTACCGGCACGCCTGAAATCGCAGGGCTGACACCGCCGCAAGCGCTGCAGCTGATCCGCGGGCTGCGCGGATTGAATCTGGTCGGATGTGATCTGGTGGAAGTGTCCCCGCCCTACGACATGGCCGGCACAACAGCGCTGACCGCGGCAAACCTGTTATACGAAATGCTGTGTATCTTGCCGGGCGTGCAAACCCGCTGAGCGGCGCTGTTAGTCTGTTCGGTCCTGGGGTAGGCTGTGGCGATCAGCGGAGAAGGAGTGAAACACAATGAGTTCAGATAACGGAAAGGGCGTCGCGCAATTGCTGGAAGAAGCCAATGCTGTTGTGCCAACGGTTGCTGCGAGCGATGCAATGCAGTGGCTCGGCAGCCCGGATACGGTGTTTGTCGACGTGCGGCCGGCGGCGGCGATCGCTGAAACCGGCAGCGTCGAAGGCGCGGTACACATTCCGCGCGGTTTGCTCGAATTCAACGCAGATCCCGATTTTGCCATGCACAACCCGGCCATGGACAAAGCCAAGCGGGTAGTCGTGTTCTGTGCCTTGGGTGGTCAGGCGGCGCTCGCCGGCAAAACCCTCAAGGACATGGGTTACGGCGAGGTGTTGAATGGCGGCGGCATTCAGAGCTGGAAAGACGCGGGTGCGCCGATCACGGGTGGCTAGCCATGTCAGCGCAGTTTCCTAGCCTGCCGGATGTACCCAATCTAGGTGATGTGTTTTCAACCTATCCCGAAACACTAAAGCCGATCGTAGAGCTGCTCGACGTGGTAATGCGCGGCGACTCGCCGCTGAGTGTGGGTGAGCGCGAGTTGATCGGAGCC
>CALDHJ010000074.1 GCA_937941555.1 uncultured Granulosicoccaceae bacterium
CTGGGCCGGCGTGCTCGCGGTGTTTGCGAGTGATCCGCTGATCAGCCTTTTCGGCGTGGGCATTCCGAGTGCACTGGTGATGGTGTTGCTCGGGTTTTTCGTCGGTGTGGTGGTGGGCGCGACCCCGGGGCTCGCCGGGCCCATGGCGATGGCTGTGAGTCTGCCGATCCTGATTTCGATCTTCGGCTACGAGCCCTCGGCGCTCTTGCCGGTAATGGGCTTTCTGATCGGTGTCATGAAGGGCGCGACAGTCGGCGGCGCGGTGCCGGCGATCCTCTTCAATACGCCAGGCACGCCGGACGCTTTCCTCACGACGCAAGACGGCTTCCCGATGACGGGACGCGGGCAGGGCACCAAGGCGCTCCGGGTTGCGCACTTCTCCTCGGTGAGCGGCGATACGCTGTCGGATATCGTGTTGTTCATCGGCGCGCCCTTTCTCGCCGTCTTTGTCGAGCGCTGGCTGGATTTGCCCGAGAAGACCGCGCTGATCATTCTGTCACTCGCGTTCATTGCGGCGGTGGTTGGCAACTCACCCGCACGCGGTTTGATATCGGCCAGCCTTGGCATGTTGATCGCCTACGTCGGGACCGGCGAGGACTACTACCCGCGACTCAGCCTCGGCTTCGACGGGGTCGCCAACGGGTTTCCGGTGGTGGCGGTGATCCTCGGCGTGCTGATCATCGGGGAAGTGTTCAAATCGATCGAAGACATGGTGCGCGACGGCATCGCCGAAGCCGATCGGCAGCGCGTCGCCGAGTCGGGCGACCAGCGTTTGCGCTGGGCCGAGCGCAAGCGTTTGCTGCCCTATATCGGTCGATCCGCGGTTATCGGCACCGCGATCGGTGCCTTGCCCGGTGTCGGTTCGACCCTGGCTGCGACCCTCGGCTACGCCGCCGGCAAGCGCAATTATGCCAAGCATAACCCCGACAAGCCCGGCTTCGGTTCCGGTTTGATTGAGGGCGTCGCCTCGACCGAGGGCGCCAACAGCGCAGTCTCGGGCGCGAACCTGATTCCGGTTCTGTCGCTCGGCATTCCGGGCAACGCGGCGGCCGTGTTTCTGATCCTCGCGACCGACAGCATCGGTGGCTTCAACCCCGGGCCGTCGGTATTTCGCTTTGACGCCGGCAGCGTCAACACCGAGCTCGTCATGGCCTTCGGGATCTTCACCTTGATGGTGATCGCCAATCTCGCCAACTGGACGGTTGGCGGGGTGGTGATGCGCTACATGGGCATCATGGCGCGCGTGCCGCGGCAGCTGCTGATGCCGAGTGTGTTGCTCGTGACCGTGACCGCCATCTACGTGCAGGAAGCGAAGCTCAGTGCGGTGTACGTCACGCTGGCGTTCGGTGCGCTGGGCTACCTGATGCGCCGCCTGGATATCTCGGTATTGCCCTTTGTCATCGCCTTCATTCTCGCGGGCAGCCTCGAGCAAACTGCGCGACAAGCCTTCGCCGCCACCGGCAGCGATCCCTGGTTCCTGTTCAACAACCCGCTCGCGTTCGCGTTCATTGCCATTGCGGTTGTGATCGTGCTGCGGCTGAGCTTTCGGAAAGACCCCTGAATGTCTGACAAACGCCCCAATATTCTGTTGATCTCCGCGGACCAGCACCGCGCCGACTGTTTCGGTCACGCGGGGCGCCGCATCAAGACACCGCACCTCGACCAGCTCGCGGCCGACGGCACGCGTTTCGACGCCTGCATCACGCCGTGCGTGGTGTGCCAGCCGGCGCGTGCCTCGATCCTGACGGGCTTGCTGCCGCGCAGCCACGGCGTGCACGACAACGGCATCGACCTCGATCCCGAGATCGGCGAGCGTGGCTTTGCCGGTGCGCTGGCGGCGGGTGGCTATGACACCGCGTATTTCGGCAAGGCACACTTCTCGACTTACCACACCTTCGAGCCGACCGGCCGACCGGAGTGCCTGAGTTCATCCCACGAATACGGCGACGACTGGTACGGCCCCTACATGGGCTTCGAGCACGTCGAGATGATGCTCGTGGGGCACAACTATTTTCTGCCCGAGAAGCCGCCGAGCGGCCAACACTACGAACGCTGGTTCTACGCTGACGGCAAAGGGGATGAGAAGAATCGACTGTACGCCGAGAACGCCGGTGACACCCACGGCGCCGCGCAAACCTGGCACTCGAAGCTCCCACCCGAGTGGCACAACAGCACCTGGACTGCCGATCGCTTCATCCACTGGCTCGGTGAGCACAATGCCGAGACCCCGTTCTGCAGTTGGGTGAGTTTCCCCGACCCGCACCACCCCTTCGACTGCCCAGAGCCCTGGTCGCGTTTGCACGACCCGGCCGACGTGGATTTGCCGCCGCACCGCGAGCGGGACTTCAACGGCCGGCCGTGGTGGCACGAAGACGTGTTGACCAAAGACCCGACCGGTTCGGCGAAGTCCGTGAAAATTCGCAAGGAATACAGCCGGATTCCGCCGCAAACGGACCAGCAACTGCGCGAGATCATCGCCAACACCTATGGCCAGATCGCCCTGATCGACCACAACGTCGGTCGCATCCTCGCCGCGCTGGAGATGAGCGGCCAGGCCGAGAACACGCTCGTGATCTACATCTCGGACCACGGCGACTGGCTCGGCGACCACGGGCTGGTGCTCAAGGGCCCGATGCATTACGAGGGCCTGCTGCGCGTGCCGATGATCTGGCGCGGGCCGGGCGTGCCGGTGGGTAAGGTGGTTAACGAACCGGTTTCGACAATCGATCTCGGGCCGAGCTTCAGCGACTACGCCGATGTGACGCCCTTGCAAAAACAGCACGGCGCTAGCGTGCGCCCGTTGATCGAGGACGACGACGCCACACGAGACTTTGCGTTGAACGAGTGGCAACTGCTGCCGACCCGCACGGGTGTGGGCTTGTCGCTGCGCACCGTGCGGACCAAGACGCACAAACTGACCGTGGACTACATCAGCGGTGCAGGTGAACTCTACGACCTCACGGCGGACCCGCACGAGTGCCACAACCGTTTTGACGACCCAGCCTGCGCGGAGATCAAGCAATCCTTGCAGGCAATGCTCGATCAACGCCCGGACGACATGTTGCCCGATCAGGTGCAGGTGGGGATGGCCTGAGTGGGGTTGGTTGAACGGCGCTGGCTCTGAATCGGCACGCACTGGTAACCGCAGGATGCAGTTCGGTGCCAGTGTGAGAGATGCGGGTGCTTGCTAGTGCGCGGAGTCTGGCGGCTGCATGGCACGCGTGGTAGCGTCGAACGCATCGGGAGCGATTTGACCGCTGCTCCAGCTCAATCAATCGAGGCGTTCATGAAATCGATATTCCGCGTAACGGCGATCACCACAGCGCTGTTGCTGAGCGCATGCAGCGACGATGCACTTCAGATCACCGGGACTGACGCCCCGATCCTTGACCCTATTTCAGTGGACGGCGTGACCGCTGCGGGCCGTGTGTCGCTGCTGAACTACACCATGCCCGGTGTCGACGGCCGTTCGAGCCGTGAGAATGCGGTAGTGATGTGGCCGGTGGGTGATGCACCGGCAGGCGGGTGGCCGGTAATCGCGTGGGGTCACGGTACGGTGGGCGTCGCCGACGCCTGCGCACCTTCGGCGTCTGGCAACCTCTCGGGCTACAGCCCCTACCTCAACGGTTTTCTGCAAGCCGGGTACGCCGTTGTTGCGCCAGACTACGAAGGCCTCGGCACGGCGGGTCCACACCCGTATCTGCACCTCGACAGCCAGGGGCGATCGCTGACCTACGCGGTGGCCGAAGCGGTGTCAGCCGGTAGCGATTTGTCACACCGCTACGCGATGGTCGGGCACTCGCAGGGCGGACACGCGGTGTTGGGTGGCGGATCGTTGGCCGGCGAGAACCCGGACGTCGAACTGGTGGGTGTGGTGGCGATTGCGCCGGCATCCCAGGTCGCAGCTCAAGGGGTT
>CALDHJ010000075.1 GCA_937941555.1 uncultured Granulosicoccaceae bacterium
GATCAAGGGCGCGGGCCGACGCACCCTCTGGGAAAGGGCGCACCACGGCGACGTGGCGCAGTTGGCCTATGCCGGCGACCTGCCTGGCGCCACCGACGCACTCGATCGTCTGATCGAGCAGGGCCCCGGCGCGACAGCGCACAGCGCACACGTCACCCTGATGGACGCACGCCACGCTGACGCAGACCAGATCACGCTGGGCGAACTGCGACGCCTGCAGTGCGCCAACACACTGGTGTGCGACGAACAACTGCCGCACGCGCTGCGCGAGCTCTGCCGCCGCGATGCCGCACGACACACCCTGCTGGCGGCGGCGCCGAGCGCGAGCGTTGTCGCCAAACAACTCGCCAACCTCGCCGAGCCCGGACAACACACCGTGTTGCTCGTGACCGGCAGCTGGTTCACCACACCGGTTCAACAGGCGCTCGCCACCCGGCTGCGCGCCCAGGGCCTCGTCGTCGAAAACACACGTGCAGCACCGTCGTCGCCGGCGCACCACGTCAACGCCCTGTGAGCCCCGCCACAGAACAGAGCACAGTCGCCGCAACGCCCCAACCGGATGTGCCCTTCACCGATTTTCTGCGCATCATCGGCAAGGGGCGCAAGGGCTCGCGACCACTGACCCGCGACGAGGCCCGCACAGCGCTTGGCATGGTGCTCGATGGTCAGTGCTGTGACGCGCAGATCGGCGCCTTTTTCGTGTTGATTCGCGTGCGCGAAGAAACGCCGGACGAAGCGGCGGGTTTCACCGACGCCGTGCGCGCACGCCTCACCGTGCCATCCGGCACGCGACCCGACATCGACTGGGGCTGCTACGCCGGCAAACGACGGCACCTGCCGTGGTACCTACTCGCTGTCAAAGCCCTCGCGGCAACCGGACAACGTGTCCTGCTGCACGGCCAGATCGGCCCCACCCCGACGCGCCTCTACACCGAACAGGCGCTGCCGGCACTCGCCCTGCCAAAAGCCGGCTCGCTCGCCGAGGCGCAAGCACAACTGGATCAACACAATGTCAGCTATGTCCCGCTGAAAGCCTTCAGTCCGGTCCTCTCCGAGCTCCTCAAGTTGCAACAGATCATCGGCTTGCGCGTACCCCTGCACACTGTCGCGCGCATGCTCAATCCGCTGTCCGCGCCGCTCTCCGTTCACGGCGTCTTTCACCGCAACTTCGATGTCATCCACCAGGACACCGCCGTGCTCGACGGTGCCCCCAATGTGCTCACCTTTCGCGGCGAGGGCGGTGAGGCCGAGGTACGACCGGAACGGCCCGTCACCTTGCGCTGCGCACGTGCCGGTGTCGCCAGCGAGCTGACCTTGCCCGCGACGGGCAGCTGGGACCGCGGCGCCGTCGACGACCCGGCGCTGCTACAACGTGTATGGGACGGCGAGGCCCACGCTTACGCCGAACAATCCGTCATCGCCACCCTTGCCGCCGTCCGCCACGGCCAGACCGGCGACACCGCCGAGGCCGCTCTGGAATGGGCGCGCGACCTCTGGGCCGAGCGCAACACGTAGTCATACCCTACCCTCAGATGGTCCGGTCTCGACCTCGATTCTGCGGGGAGGCAACGTGTGCCACCAACCAGTCTGACAAAACGCCTGCTCTGCACAGGGCTCCTGCTTGTGGTGTTGGGCAGTGCGGCCGAGGCACGCCCGGACCTCGCCGGACAGGACGACACCGCCTTCAGAGAGGCCGTGTCACGCTGGCTCGCCGACGACGACAGCAGCCTAACCACACTCGCGATGCTCGCCCGTGAGGGCAACCGTGCCGCACGGCTGTTGCTCGGCCGAATCGAGTTCACCGACCGCGCGCCGAAAGCGGGCCTGCGGGCGTTGTCACGCGACGGCTGGCTCGACCTTTTTCGTGCACCGCGCGGCAACAGCCGCTTCGCGCCGAGCTGGATCACCACCGAAGCCCGCGCCGGCAACACACTCGCCATGCTGCTCAAGCGGGCCACGTCGCTCGGTCTCAGCCCCGACGCCGTGTTCGCAATAAAAGCCGCAGGCGAACCGGAGGCCACCGAGCACCTGATCCGCAAGATTGCGGTCGACGGCTCAAACGCGCAGCGGCACGACCTGCTGACCCGACTCGGTCCCGACCACGAACTGCAACCCTACGTATTCGGGTTCCGCCACGCGCCAGCCGGCCTCAACACCGGCGCGACCGCGTTCCAACGCATTTCGGGCAATGCGGTTATCGCCTTCGCGGCCCAGCGTGCACAGGAAATCTTGCCACAGATTGCCAATACCTTTGCCGACCACGGCTACCAGGGCGGCGACCAACTGCCGCTCGGCTGGGCAACAACGGCAGACGGCGAAGCCATCGCCAACTGGGTGCTCAACACTCGCACCGCCGAGCCGCTTGCCTCGCTCTGCCGAAGTCACTGCAACGATGCCGAATTGCAAGCCTGCGCGACAACTGCCTTCGGGCTCTTTGGCGGCTATTACGAAGTGATCCGACTCGACAGCCCGCTTGAAAACCTGATCGCACAATCGCGTTTCCTCTACAGCGCCCGCGCCCGCGGCATGGCGGCACGCCGCGTCGCCAATGCCCGCACCGAGCTCGGCGACCCGGTTTTCAGCGAAACACAACTCAGGAACCGCAGCAATTGCCTGGCCGACGCTGTCGACCCCTGGCGCTTTCCGAGCGCAGTTGACTGAGAAGTCACTGAAGGCCCTTCTGTGTTTGACAATCAGGCCTGAAACCAATCGCCGAAAGGCCCCGATTCTCTACCGACCGAGCCAACAACCGTGTCCCGACAGCTCAACACCTTCAGCCTCTACCAGGCCGTATTCACCCTGGCGTTGGCCGGCCTTCACCTGTCGCTGTGCGATCAAGCACACGATGTGTGGACGGTCGTCGCCATCGTCTCATCTTTCTGGTTCTTCCTGATCTTGCCTGCTCTGATCATCTGGAATGTTGGCCTCGTTCTCCTTGATGCGTTCAAGGGCAAACCCTTCGCGCGTCAGCGACTGGTCTATTTCGCGCTGACTCTCCCGGGATTCATCCTCTTCTCGGTCGCGATCAGCAAAGGCTGCTACGTCACTGCCTGAGCAGGAAACGGCTGTCGTTTTCGACCTGTCTCCACACAGCCGACAGATGGGTTCTTGTGCGAGTCACCGGCGGAGCTCTACTATCGCGACAGCACACCGCGGAGACAGGCAGTGTTGTACTGGTTGATCAAGACCCTGCACATCGTATCCGTCATCGCATGGGTGGGCGGCCTCGTCGCCGTGTCGATCATCGATTCACGCAGCCCGTTGACCCAAGCGCAGCTGCACACGGCAATGCGCCTGACGGAAGCCGCTATCGGCGCGGCCTGGCTGTTCGGCATCACCTAGACCATCATGGCCGGCTGGTACAGCGCGCCGTGGTGGCAGATGAAGGTCGCGTTGGTGGTGGGGGTGAGTGCCGCACACACCGTACTGCACCGACGCTGGGCCGAACGTGAGACCGGCGGTCGCCACACACACGCCGTGTTGCCAGCCTTGATCCTCGTGGCGGCGTTGTGCATCGTGCTGTTGGCCGTGACAAAAATGCCGCTGTATTGACGGCGCTGATCAAACCACCCGGGAGACGCGTGAATGAAACAGATCGGATTGCTCAACCAGCCCTTGTCAACCGTGGTCAGTGGCATGGGCCACCTCGACACGCTGGTGATTGCCGATGCGGGCTTGCCAATCCCGAGCGGCACCGAGCGCATCGACCTGGCTGTGGCGAAAGGCATCCCCGGTTTCATCGACACGCTGCGCGCCACCCTCACCGAGCTGAAAATCGAATCCGTCATCATTGCCGACGGTATGGCGGAACACAGCCCGTCGATCCGCGCAGCGCTGGACGAACTGATTGGCGATGTACCGGTTCACACGGTGTCACACGACACGTTCAAGGCGCAAAGCGCATCGGCCCGCGCCATTGTGCGCACCGGCGAGTTCAGCCCCTATGCAAACATCATCCTGGTCGCGGGCGTGGTGTTTTGAATCACACCAAGACCTGAGACTCTGTCGACCAACCGAACACTCGGTTCCCAGGCGCCTGGCAACGACGGATGAGCGCCGAACGGCCGACCGGGCCGGGCTTCCCCTACACTTCTCGGTGATTCTCTCGGGTGACGCAACCATGCTGAAATGGCTTCTTCGAATCGGCCTGATACTGATCGCCGTGCTTGCGCTGCTGTGGCTGTGGAAGGGCGATCAGTTGAAACGTCTGCTCGCGGTGAATTCGCTTTTCACACCGGAGAAGATCGTGGCCAACTTCAGCCACATGGACACGCTCTTCCTGACGCAACCCTTGCGGCGAGCCTCGCACACGGTTGTGCCACTGCCGGAGGGCCCTCGCGCAGAGATGCCGGACGGCTTCGACGAATTCATCGCGTCGCGATCCCTGACCGCTATCGTCGTCCTGAAGAACGGAGAGCTTGTCTATGAGGACTACTACCAGGGCACCACAGCAGACGATCGCCGCATCAGCTGGTCAGTGGCCAAGAGCTGGCTCTCCGCGCTGCTCGGAATCCTGATCGATGAAGGCGCAATCGGGTCCATCGACGAACCGGTAACCAAGTACGCGCCGGCTCTTTCGGTATCCGCCTACGATGGCGCGACGATCCGAGACGTTCTGCAAATGTCCTCGGGTGTGGTGTTCAACGAGGATTATTTCGACTTTCACTCCGACATCAACCGCATGGGCCGTGAGCTCGCACTCGGCGGCTCGATGGACGGATTCGCTGCCGCGCTAACCGACACTTTCATCAAGCCCGGCACCCAGTGGCAATACGTGTCGATCGATACACACGTGATCGGCATGGTCATCCGCGGGGCAACCGGCCGGCCGATTTCCGAGCTCATGACCGAAAAGCTCGTCGAACCGCTCGGTCTCGAATCGGAGCCCTACTACCTCACCGACGGCGACGGGGTCGCCTTCGTACTCGGCGGGTTGAATATGCGAACGCGTGATTACGCGCGCTTCGGGCAAATGATCGCCAATGGCGGTCGCTGGGCGGACCAGCAAGTGGTGCCCGCCAATTGGGTGCGCGAAAGCACCTCGGCGAGTGCAGCCACAACACCGGGCGAGAAGCGCTACGGCTACCAGTGGTGGCTGCCGCCCGAAGCGGGCGACGGCCAGTTCTTCGCACACGGTGTTTACAACC
>CALDHJ010000076.1 GCA_937941555.1 uncultured Granulosicoccaceae bacterium
ATAGCCGTGGGCAACCCGGCCGGGAAAAAACGGGTGGTCTTCGACTGCGGCCTCGTCCATGTGGGCGTAGAAGGTGTCGCCGGTGAAGTGCGCAAAGTGTTCGACATCGTCGGTCGTCACCGTCCGTGTGCCGCTGTTGAAGGTGTCGCCAAGTTGCAACTCACCGAAAGGCAACTGAAACGGGTGGGCACGCGGGCTGCGCTCGGGCGCGCCGGGCAACCAGCGTTTGCCGATTGCCGCCACCATGCGTGGGCTGCCCTGCACGGCGCTGCGCTGCATGTGGTGTTTGATCGCGCGGACCCCACCGAGCTCCTCGCCGCCACCGGCACGGCCCGGGCCGCCGTGCGTCAGGTGCGCAAGCGGCGAGCCGTGGCCAGTGGACTCGCCCGCCGCGTCGCGGTCCACGACCATGAAGCGGCCGTGCCAGGGTGCCGCACCCAATGTCACCTGCCGGGCGACCTCGGGGTCGTGGGTAAAGAGCGAACCGACCAGGCTGCCACCGCCGCGGTTGGCAAGTGTGATCGCGTGGTCGATATCGCGGTAGCCGATGGCGGTCGAGACCGGACCGAAGGCTTCGGTATCGTGCAGGCGCGCAGCCGAGTCCGCATCGCGGGTCGCAAGCAACATCGGCGTGAGGAAAGCGCCTTTCTCCGCATCGACGTCCGCGCTCACCGAGTCCGGTGAGCCGTATACGAGCTCCGCCTCCTGCATCAGCGTCTGCACCTGGTTCCGAACATCATCACGCTGTGCAAGGCCCGCCAGAGCACCCATACGGGTCGTCTCCTCGCGTGGATCTCCGATACGGGTATTTGCAAGCCTGGAGGACACCGCTTCAATTACGGCGTCGAGTTGAGTATCGGGCACGAGAATGCGACGGATGGCGGTGCACTTCTGACCGGCCTTGGTCGTCATCTCGCGCTGTACTTCCTTCACGAACAAGTCGAACTCGGGCGTACCCGGCACCGCGTCCGGCCCAAGGATCGAACAGTTGAGCGAATCCTGCTCAGCATTGAGCACCGCCCCACGCTCGGTCACTGACGGGTGCAGCCGCAGCACCTGAGCGGTGTGCGCCGAACCCGTGAACGCGATGCTGTCGTGCACCCCGAGCGGATCGAGCAGATCACCGACCGACCCCGCGACGAACTGGAAGGCGCCGTCGGGCAACAGGCCACTTTCGATCATGATGCGCGCGCAGGCCTCGGCGAGGTAGCTGCCAACCGTCGCCGCCTTGGCAACCACCGGCACACCTGCCAACAGCGCGGGCGCGAGCTTTTCGAGCATGCCCCAGACCGGAAAGTTGTAGGCGTTGATCTGCACCGACACACCCGGGCGGGTGGTATAGAGGTGCTGGCCGATGAAGGTGCCGTTGCGCGAGAGCTGTTCGACATCGCCGTCGAGAATGAAATGTTCGTCGGGCAGTTCGCGCTTGGTCTTGGACGCAAACACCAACATTGTGCCCGTGCCACCTTCGATATCGACCCAGCTGTCCGCGCGCGTCGCACCGGTGTGGCTGCTGAGCGCGTACAGCGATTCCTTCTGTTCGGCGATCGCGAGTGCCAGCTGTTTGACCAGCGTCGCACGCTGGTGAAAGCTCATCTTCTGCAAGGCCGGGGCGCCGCGCGTGCGCGCGTAGTCGATGGCGTCCGAGAGCGATGCCACCTCACCCGGCACCGTCGCCACCACCGATCCGTCAATCGCGCTCAACAAGGGACGCGTCTCACCGACGCCGACGGTCCAACCGCCGCGGACAAAACTTTGAAGTGGGTGTGCAGGCATGGAACGTCCCCGAATGGTGCGTGGCAGTGTCGTTGACAATCACAGCACGGCGGGTATAGTAAGTCAACCGATCGGTCGGTTAATGAAAAGGGCCACGCCATGTCTGATGACGTCTTGCTGCAACACACGGACAAAGGGGTCTTGCACCTCGTGCTGAACCGGCCCGACCGGCTCAACGCCTTCACCCCCGCATTGCACAGCGCCTTGCGCGACGCGCTGACGGCCGCCACGGTGAAAAACGGCGTGCGGGCCGTGCTGCTGACCGGCGCCGGGCGCGGTTTCTGCGCCGGGCAAGACCTCGGCGCGCGCGACCTCAGCGCCGGCACGCCGGATCTCGGCGCGTCACTCGAAGACTTCTACAACCCCCTGATCCGCCAATTGCGCGCGCTGCCGATGCCCGTGGTCTGCGCCGTCAACGGCGTTGCCGCCGGTGCCGGGGCCAACGTTGCACTCGCCTGTGACATCGTGCTCGCAGCGCGCTCGGCGCGCTTCATCCAATCTTTTGCCAAGCTTGGCCTGATTCCGGACGCAGGTGGCAGTTGGTCGCTGCCGACCCTGATCGGCGAGTCGCGCGCCAAGGCACTCTGCCTGACCGGCGACCCGCTTGACGCCGAGACCGCCGAACGCTGGGGGCTGGTGTACCGGGTCTGTGAAGACGACAGCCTGCTGGCTGACGCCACCGCCCTGGCCGAGCGGCTCGCCGCCGGCCCGACCCGTGGAATCGGTCTGACCAAGGATCTGCTGCAGCGCGCCAGCGTCAACAGTCTCGACACCCAACTCGACCTCGAGCGCGACACCCAACGGCTTGCCGGTGCCGGCGCCGAATATGCCGAGGGCGTCACCGCCTTCAAGGAAAAACGCCCACCCGATTTCACAGGGCTCTGATCGATGGACACCCAACAACTCGCCGAAGCCAGCCGCGACGCCATGTGGGCCGAGGACCGCGCCTCGCAGAGCACCGGGCAAACGGTCGTTGACGTCGCACCCGGCACCGCGACACTCACCATGACCGTCACCGCCACCATGCTCAACGGCCACCACACCTGCCACGGCGGTTTCCTGTTCACCCTCGCCGACAGCGCCTTCGCATTCGCCTGCAACTCACACAATCAGAAAGCCGTCGCCCAGCACTGCTCGATCACCTATCTCAAACCGGCATTCGAGGGCGAGCTGCTGACCGCCACCGCCACCGAGTGCGATCTCAGCGGCCGCTCGGGCCTCTACGACGTGGCCGTGCGCAATCCGAAGGGCGAGCTGGTTGCCCAGTTCCGCGGCCATTCCCGCACCATTCCCGGCCAACACGTGGAGATTGACACTTGAGCTCGAACGCCTGGATCTGCGGCTACACCCGCACCCCGATCGGCCGCTACGGCGGTGCACTGGCGGGCGTCCGCCCGGACGACCTCGCCGCGCACGCCTTGCGCGCCCTGATCACACAGACCGGCGTCGCCACCGACGCCATCGACGACGTGCTGCTCGGCTGCGCCAACCAGGCGGGCGAAGACAACCGCAACGTCGGCCGCATGGCCGCCCTGCTCGCGGGGTTCTCAACAGACGTACCCGGCACCACACTCAATCGCCTCTGCGGCTCCGGCATGGACGCGGTCGGTTCGGCGGCACGTGCAGTCAAGTGCGGCGAGGCCGACCTCATGATCGCAGGCGGCGTAGAGTCGATGAGCCGCGCGCCCTTCGTGATGCCCAAAGCCACGGCGGCTTTTACACGCGACAACGCGGTGTTCGACACCACAATCGGCTGGCGCTTCGTGAACAAGGTGCTCGAAGCGCAATACGGCATCGACTCCATGCCCGAGACCGCCGAGAACGTCGCCGCCGACTTCAACGTGTCGCGCCGCGATCAGGACGCGTTTGCCCTGCGCTCACAAGACAAGACCGCCGCCGCGCAAGCGAGTGGCCGCCTGGCGCTCGAGATTACACCGGTCACCCTC
>CALDHJ010000077.1 GCA_937941555.1 uncultured Granulosicoccaceae bacterium
ATCGCCCTCTCGGCCAACGGCAGTGCCCTCGCCGTCTGGGAAACCCACCAGGCCGATGCAATCTGGGGCAACCACTTTGAACCCGGCACCGGCTGGGGCGATGCCAGTGTGCTCGACCACGGCGGCACCGAGCTGGTTGACGCCCCCCGCGTCGGTGCCGACGCGCGCGGCCGTTTCGTCATGAGCTGGCGCCGGTACCGCAACGCCGACACCGCCCTGTGGGCCAGGCAATACCAGCCCGGCACCGGCTGGCACTACCCGCAGAAACTGGCTGACACCGAAGACGGACGCGTGCACGACCACCGCCTGGCGGTCAGCAGCAACGGCACAGCCATCGCACTCTGGAGCCAGGGAGATTCGCGCACACACCGCCTGTTCGCCAGCCGTCACACGCCAGGGCTCGGCTGGCAGAACCCGGTGGGCGTTCAACGCGATACCCATGTGCAAACCGCCCTGCCCACAATCGCATTGAGCGATCACGGCGAGGCCATTGCCGTCTGGATGCAGCGGCGCGTGCAGAGCGATGCACGCTGGCAAGTACACGCGAGCCAGTTCCGCGCAGCGCGCTGGAGCACGCCGGGTGAGCTCGCGCCAGGCGGTGAAAGTGGCTATCCGCGTGCTACCATCGATGCCAATGGCAATGCCCTGGTGGCCTGGAGCCGCGTCGATCAAAGCGGTGATGCCGCTGTGTGGGCGCGGCGCTACAGCGCCCGCAGCGGCTGGTCGACCGCCGGCGCCATCACGCCAAACGCCGCCATGCTCGCGGCATTGGTGGTCGACGAGGGCGGGCGCGCGCTGGCGCTCGGACAGCGGCATGACGGCAATGGCCACATGCGTGTCTGGGCCAATCGATTCGAATAGTCCACGCGATACCGGGACCGCACCATGCTCACCCAACTGCAACGTCAATGGCTGGAAATCATTCCAGCCCGATTGAGCACATTGCTCGAGACCGCCAATCAGCGCCGGGAAGCGAGGGAGCTGTATTTCCGCCTCGGACACCGGCGGTTGGCCGACGGTCGACGCGCTGAGGTCAGACTGCAAGTCGTGGTCGATCCGGCGCAAGAGAATGCCGGTGTGGGTTACATCCAGCCGCCTACGGAATGAAAAATCCAAGAATCCGGCTCGAAATCGCTGGCTGCGACCACATCGCCTTCAAACAAATTGCGTTTTTTTGCAATTAACCTGAATACTCTCGAATTACTGAACTACCATTCAATTAACCTGGCACTGCGATGGACTGTCGAGCAAGGCGCAAGGATGCGCCCCAGGCCCTCCCCGCTTGATCCCACGCCATTGGCAAGCTGATGAACTGCCTGCCTGACCGCGCCCCTTTTGGCCTCGCCCTTGCACGACGAGGCCATGAATACTCAAATCGCCATGACACGGCTCGCCAGTGCAACCGTTATTGCTTGCGCACTGATTGCAGGTTGCAACAGCGGGTCAACCTCACTCAATTCGCCGATCGAAGACTCCCCGGACACCGGTCCACTGCTTGATCCCAACCAGGCGCCAACCGCGGCCAACGCCTGCCTGCAGCAACCGGTCACGGGCGGCAACCTGATTGGCCAACTGGATCAACACGCCGAAGACCCCGATGGCGACGCCTTGCAGTTCGCGCTCTCGACCAACGCGCAGAGAGGCAACGTCGAAATCGACCTCGCATCCGGCCAGTTCACCTATCGCCCTACCACTGGCGAACGCGGATACAGTGATTACTTCACTTACACCGTGACCGACAGTGATGGCGCCTCCGCCGAAGCCACCATGGCACTTGTGGTCGGTGAGCGGCGAATCATGCCGTTTGGCGATTCCATTACGGCCGGTGTCACAAACTTCACTGGCGCAACAGGCGATAGACCGCTCATCCCGAATCGCGTCGGCTACCGACAGACACTCAACGACGCTTTGCGCGCAGACGGCTACCCGATCGATTTCGTCGGCAGCGAGCAAGCGGGCACAGCGGCCGGTCTCGCAGACGCCGACCACCAAGGTCACCCCGGCTTCAAGACCGCTCAGCTGATTGCCAACGTCGGTGCGTGGCTCGATGAAAACCCGGCAGACGTCATGTTGATCCACGTCGGCACCAACGACTTGAGCCGCAACGCCGCACCGATCGAGCAACTGCTCACGGCAATCACCAACTGGCAGACAATCAATCACCCGGTTGAGCTATTGGTGGCCACCATCATCGATCACCACGCAGACACCTTCTGGGACGACGTGGTCGAAGACTTCAACGCCGACCTTCGCGAACGCCTGGCGACTAACTGGCCCGATGTCACTCTGGTTGATCAGTACGCGGCGCTCGACAACATCAGCCACATGTCGCCGCTGCTCCTGGACAGCGTCGGACTGCATCCGAACACCACCGGATACACCAACATGGCCGAGACTTGGCTTGACAGTCTGACGACATCAGCTGCAGTGGAGAAATGTGGCTGATTCAGCACAGCGGGTTACGCTGACAACGCGTCACAAAACGCGATGGGCGTCCATTCGGGGCGCACTGAATACACCGTTAACCAAAGGCCAAACCAAACGCCATTGGCAAAGAAACGCTGAGCCGCGGGATGGTGGAAAACCATTCGGAGCGTTCCAATCGGCTGCTTGGCGGCGAACAGAGAAGGTAGGTTGTAGGGCGACCCGTCAAAGCGGCCGAACACGGCACGCGCCCGGTGCCCTTGTTGGGCCGGGGCGTGTACGCGAGAATGGCCCGACACCTACCCGCCAAACGGAAACATGCCATGGCCGCCTATTCCATTGTCCGCGTCGACGTCCACGACGCCGAAGCCTACCAACGCTACGCCGAACTCGCCGGCAAGGCCGCTGCCCAATTCGGCGCTGAATTTCTCGCGCGCGGCGGCAAGACGCTGGTCAAGGAAGGCGAAGCCAGAGCCCGCAACGTGATCGTGAAATTCAAGGATCTCGACACCGCTGAAGCCTTCTACAACTCGCCGACCTACCAGGAGGCCCTGACACACGGCCTGCCCGCCTCGACGCGCGAATACATCATTGTCGAGGGTGTGTAAGCCCGCCGTCCGAACGTCTACTCGTTTGTCACAGGCACAAAAAAACCCGCTTTGAGCGGGTTTTTTTGTGTCGAATGGTAGGCGCGATTGGATTCGAACCAACGACCCCCAC
>CALDHJ010000078.1 GCA_937941555.1 uncultured Granulosicoccaceae bacterium
GTTGGCGCAGCTCGCCGTTGACGTGGGTGGTGAGTTCGATGTCCGCAATTTGCGATTCGTCGGTGTAGGGAATCAGCCACGGACCGATTGCGCCACTGCCGTCGAAGTTCTTGCCCTGGGTGACATTGAATTTTGCGTGCCGCACCCAGTCGCGCAGCGTGCCCTCGTTGCAGAGCGAGAGGGCTGCGATGTGATCGAGCGCCGACTCGCGCGGGATATGGCGGCCGCCCTTGCCGATCACGATCACGACTTCGCCTTCGTAATCGAGTTGGCTCGATGCGACCGGGCGGGTCAGTGGCTGGTTGTGGCCGACAAAGCTGCGCGGGAAACGCGGGAACATCGACGGGTAGGGCGGCGCTTCTTTGCCGTCCTTGTACTCCGCGTTGCGGTCGGGGTAGTTGACGCCGATGCAGATGATCTTTTCGGGCCAGGGTACCGGGATGGTGTAGTGCAGCGTGTGCTCGCCGAAATCCGGCTCGAGTGCCGCGCCTTCCTCGGCGAGTTTCAGCAGGGCGCCGTCGTGGATCACCTCGCGCAGCGATTGCCAGGTCTTGCGGTGGCGTGCCCAGAGATCGACCACGCCGTCGCCCGTGAGGACACCGTAGCGTTGGGTGTCGTCCACGCGGAAGGCAACAAGTCGGGGGCGGTCGATGTCGATGGGGTCTGTCATGGGTTCTTCCTCTGTCGGGCAGGGGCGCCGGCGCGCTGCGGGCCGGCCGGTGTGCCGAAGGGGCACACGGCGGATGCGAAGCAGTTTACAACGGGCACAAGTCGGGTCACGTGGTTGCCGTCAGGGCGCGACGATTGGCTTGGCTTGCAGATCGGGGTCACGGGTTGCCGTGTCGGCAAATACACTGCCCTCTTCAAACCACGAGCGCGGTGCCGCGGCGCCCCAGAGCGTCTGTCGCTGCGGGTCGGTCAGGTCCCAGGCGATCGGTTCGTGGTCCGGGTCAACCGTCTGGTAGTCGGAGCAGTAGATCTCGATGCGGTGGCCGTCGGGGTCGCGGATGTACAGAAAGAACGCGTTGGAAATGCCGTGTCGGCCCGGGCCGCGTTCGATGTTGTCGACGTAGCCGGTGGTTGCCATCAAGTCCAAGAGGTCGATGATGTTGAGCGGGGTCGGCACCCAGAACGCGACGTGGTGCATGCGTGGGCCGACGCCATTGGTGAATGCCATGTCGTGCACACCACCCTTGCGGTGCATCCACGCGGCCCAAAGTTTTTTGCTCTCTTCGTCCTCGGTGTACTCGGTGACGCGAAAGCCCATGTCGTTGTAGAAGGCGACCGACTCATCGACGTTGGTCGAGAAGCAGTTGAAGTGGTCAATGCGCAGCGGCTTGACCCCGCGGTACAACGCATACTGCTGGTGGATGTGCGGCAGGCGATCCATGCGGTGGTAGAACTCGAGCGGCATGCCGAGGTTGTCGCTGGTGCGCAAGGTGCGTCCCTGATAGGGCCGTTCGACCCAGGTGGTGGGGCGCCCGCGTGCGGTGAACCACGCCTCGGCCTTGTCGAGGTCGTCCTCACTGAAGACCTTGAAGCCCATCACGTTGACCTGGGCGGCGTCACCACGCGTCAAGATAATGCAGTGGTGGCCCCGCTCTTCCATGGCGCGCATGTAGACGGTGTCCGGGGTCTCGTCGGTGACCTGCAGGCCCAGGGTGGTCTCGTAAAACGCGCGACTCGCGTCGAGGTCGGTGACCACCAACTCCACGTGGCTCAGGCGCACCACATTGAAGTCGGGGTAGAGGTTATAGGCGGGTACGGGCATGGGGTCAGCCTCCGAGTTTGGGTACGCGGTGCGCGTCGGTTGCGAAACACACGTTCTTCGTTTCCATGTAGAAGTCGAACGACCAGTCGCCACCGTCCCGGCCGATACCGGAGCTCTTGGTGCCGCCAAAAGGCGTTGGCAGGTGGCGCAGGTTTTCGGAGTTGACCCAGACCATGCCGACCTCCATGCGGTCGGAGAAGCGCATCGCGCGGTTGCTGTCCGCGGTCCAGAGGTAACCCGCCAACCCGTACTGCACGTCATTGGCAAGGGCCAGTGCCTCGTCTTCCGAGTCGAACGGAATGGCCGTCAACACCGGCCCGAAGATCTCTTCCTGTGCGATGCGCATGGTGTTGTTGGCGTTCGTGAACAGGGTCGGTTTGACCCAGCAGCCATTCGCCAAGTCGCCACCTGCCTTCTCGCCACCGGTTGCGATGGTCGCGCCCTCGTCTTGTGCGATCTGCATGTAAGAGAGCACTTTCTCTTCGTGCACCGGGTGGATCAGCGGCCCGATGGTGGTGTCGGGGTCGAGCGGGTGACCGAGTGTGATGTTGGCGGCTTTCTTCGCCACCAGGGCACAGAATTCGTCGTGGATCGAGCGCTCGACCAACAATCGGCTGCTCGACGTACAACGCTCGCCGTTGAGCGAATAGATCATGAACACCGCAGCGTCGGCAGCGCGCTCGAGATCGGCGTCGGCGAAAACCACCACCGGGTTCTTGCCGCCGAGCTCGAAGTGCACCCGTTTCAAGGTATCGGCGCCCTGGCGCATGATGTGTGAGCCGGTGCCGCTCTCGCCGACAAAGGCGATCGCCTTGATCGCCGGGTGTTCGCTGAGCGCTTTGCCCGCTTCCTCGCCAATGCCGTTGACCGTGTTCCAGACACCGGCCGGCAGGCCTGCGTCGTGTGCGATCTCCACCAACAAACGGGCCGAGAGCGGCGACAACTCGGCCGGTTTGTGTACCACGGTGCAGCCCGAAGCAAGCGCGGGTGCGATCTTCCAGGTGCTGAGCATGAAGGGCGTGTTCCACGGCGTAATCACACCGACCGGGCCAATCGGGCTGCGGGAAGACACATTGATCTGCCCGGGCGCGTAGCTGCTG
>CALDHJ010000079.1 GCA_937941555.1 uncultured Granulosicoccaceae bacterium
CCGCGCAAGATTTCGCCCTTTTTCATCCCGTCTTCGATCATCAACATGATCTCAGGCAACCTGTCGATCCGCTACGGGTTTCAAGGGCCGAACTACGCCATCGTCACCGCCTGCACAACCGGCACCCACAATATCGGTGATGCCGCTCGAACGATCGCCTACGGTGATGCCGACGTCATGGTCGCCGGCGGGGCGGAGATGGCCACCAGTCCTTTGGGTCTTGCCGGATTCGGGGCCGCGCGTGCACTGTCTCAGCGCAACGATGATCCGCAAGCCGCGAGCCGACCCTGGGATGCTGGACGGGATGGTTTCGTGCTTGGTGACGGTGCCGGTGTCCTGGTGCTTGAAGCCTATGATCACGCGGTAGCACGTGGGGCGCACATCTATTGCGAGCTGGCGGGTTACGGGATGAGCGGTGACGCTTACCACATGACCCAGCCGGCCGAGAACGGTGACGGCGCACGCCGCTGCATGGTCAATGCCTTGCGCGACGGCGGCATCAACCCCGAAGAGGTCGGTTACATCAACGCCCACGGCACCTCGACGCCGGCTGGTGACGTTGCTGAAACCGAAGCGGTCAAAGGGTGCTTCGGCGAGCATGCCCGGCAACTGCTGGTCAGCTCAACAAAATCCATGACCGGTCACCTGCTAGGGGCTGCCGGCGGCATCGAAGCCGTTTTCTCGGTGTTGGCGTTGCGTGACAAGGTTGCGCCACCCACCATCAATCTGGACGACCCCGATCCGGCATGTGATCTGAACTTCGTGCCGCACGAACCACAAGCGCTCGACACTGATGTGGCGTTGTCCAATTCGTTCGGGTTCGGGGGCACAAACGGTACGGTTGTGTTTCGACGTGTCTGACGGTTGTTGGAGCTGATTGCTCATGCGCTCCGCGTTGTTTGCGGTCTTCGCGGTCGCTGTGGGTGTCGGTATATTGCTGGCGCGTGCGGTTCCCGAACGCCTGGAAAAACCCCTCAATATTGCCGCTCCGACCCCTTTGGTTGTGGCGCCGGGGACGAACCTGCGTGCACTCAATCGCAGCTTGGCGCAATCGGGTGTGACACCGGACGCGCAATCTCTCTACTGGTATGCCCGGTTCGAGGGGCGTGCTGACCGCATCAAGGCGGGTGAGTACGTGTTGTCTCCCGGCATGTCGACCGAGGACCTGCTCGACATGTTGGTGCGCGGTGAGGTGGTGCAACACGCATTTACCGTGATCGAGGGTTGGACTGCGCGCGAATTGCGCGCGGCCTTGGCGGCAGATCCGCGCTTCAACCACGACACGACCGAGCTCAGTGCCGACGAGCTGGTGCAATCTCTGGGTATTGCGGCTGGCCACATCGAAGGGCAATTCCTACCGGAAACCTATTTCTTCACGGCCGGCACCGGCGAGTCGGCATTGCTCGCGCGTGCGCACAAGGCACTTGAAGCTGCACTGAACGACGCCTGGGAAAACCGTGCTGAGGGCCTGCCACTCGAATCGCCCTACGAGGCGCTCATCATGGCCTCGATCATTGAAAAAGAGACGGGTCAGGCGAGCGAACGCCCGACCATCTCTGGTGTGTTTGCCCGTCGCCTTCACATCGGCATGCGCCTGCAGACCGATCCGACGGTCATCTACGGCATCGGGCCGTCATTTGATGGCGATATCCGTCGCCGCGATCTCACCACCGACACGCCGTACAACACGTACACCCGCCACGGCCTCCCACCCACCCCGATCGCCCTGGCCGGTCGCGCTGCGATCGACGCGGCAGTAAACCCGGAAGAGGGCGAGGCGTTGTTTTTCGTCTCCCGTGGGGACGGCAGCCATGTGTTTTCGGCGACGCTCGCCGAGCACGAGGCCGCCGTACGCAAATACCAACTGAAACAATGAGTGGCCTGTTCATCACGCTCGAAGGCAGCGAAGGCAGTGGCAAGTCGAGCGGTGCGGTGTTCCTCCAATCCCGCTTGCAGGCCTGTGGGCACTCGGTCGTGCTCACGCGCGAGCCCGGTGGGACGCAACTGGGTGAGGTCCTGCGCGACATTGTGCTCACGCGCGAGGATTTGTCGTGCACCGCAATGGCTGAATTGCTGATTGTGTTTGCTGCTCGTGCGCAACACCTCGAGGCGGTGATCGAGCCCGCGCTCGCCGACGGCAAAGTCGTCCTGTGCGATCGCTTCACGGAAGCGAGTTACGCCTACCAGGGCGCGGGCAGGGCACTCGGTTCGGATGCCGTGGGAGTGCTCGAGCAACTCGTTCACGGCCAGCGCCAACCCGATTTGACGCTGATGCTCGATGTGGCACCTGAAATCGGTATGGCGCGGGCCCGAGACGCCGGGCGGCTCGACAAGATCGAGCGTGAGTCCGCGGATTTCTTTGAACGGGTTCGAGCGGGCTACCTTGCGCGTGCGGCGGCTTGGCCGGAACGCATCCGCGTGGTGGATGCGGCGCCGGCACCGGACACTGTGCGCGCTGCCTTGTGGCGTGAGGTCTCCACCCTGTTGGCTGCTCGGGGGCTGGCGTGCTAGGCGAGGCGCCGTATCCGTGGTTCGGTGATGTCTGGGACCGGTTCGGGCAGTCGCTCGCGCAGTCCCGCCTCGGACATGCCGTGCTGATCGTCGGCCCGGCGGGTGTGGGCAAACTTGCCCTCGCGGAATCCGCGTCCCGAGCACTGTTGTGCCGGGAGCGGGGGCTGGGGCGGGTATCGGCCCCCTGCGGTGTCTGCGATGCGTGCGTCCAGGTGGAACGCGGCAGCCACCCGGATCTGCACCGCGTCGAAGCAGATGACAAGACCGGTGTCATCGGTGTCGGTGCAGTGCGAGAGATCTGTGCGCAGCTACTGATGACAAGCCAGATGGCCGGTTATCGCGTGGGGCTCTTCCCGAATGTGGAACGCTGCAGTGTCAGTGCCGCAAACAGTCTGCTCAAGACCCTCGAAGAGCCACCGCCCAACGTATTCATGGTGCTCGTCAGTGCGCGACCCGGGCGGTTGCCCGCGACAATTCGCTCACGCTGTCAGGTGTGGCGGTGTCCGGCGCCGGCGCCGACGCAGGCGGCACAGTGGTTGCGCGAGCAAGGTGTGCAGGACGCCGACGCCGCGCTTGATCGTGCCGGCGGAGCGCCGCTGATGGCGCTGCAGGTGAGCGGTGATCCTCTGTCAGCGTCGCTCGACGCGGTATTGGCCGCGACACTAACCGGGCAGGTCTCGGTGGCCCAGGCCGCGAAGCAGCTCGAGCCCTACGGTTCGGAAGCCGCTCTCAGCGGTGTGCTGATGAGCATCGACACGGTGCTGGCTTCGGGCGCCGACCATCTGGCCTCTGGCCTTCAAATTGCATGCTTCGGTGGGTCAAGATCGGCGAGGCAGCTGTACGCCTGGCGTGACGCGGTGTTGCGCGAATTCGTGCGCGACCGAACAGGTCTCAACGAACTGGCGACTCTGGAGCGTGTATTGGCTGCAGGGCGGGGCGAAGCGCCAGCGGCTGTGACCTGACGACGACTGGCGTGCCGCGCAAGTTCAATTGGAGCCAAAATGGACCAAACCAATACCGGTGTCATCTCGTTGAGTATCAAGGACGTTGGCGCCCTGAGTGCAGCCTATATGCCGTTTGTCATGAATGGCGGCGTCTTTGTGCCAACCCAACGTCACTATCGGCTCGGCGACAGCGTTTTCATTTTCCTGAAGCTGCTTGATCAGTCCGTGCGCCTGCCTGTGCTGTGCCGCGTCGTCTGGATGACGCCGCAGGGTGCGCAAGGCAACAAAGTGCCGGGAGTGGGTCTTCAGTTCTGCGAAGTGGATGCTGGTGCAACCAAAGCGAAGATAGAAGAGATGCTCAAGGATTCGAGCAGCACGCAACAAACCAACACGATGTAAATTCGGCCGTTTGTCAGCCGATACATCGAGGGATACACGGGGCTGAGCCGCTTGCTGCCCCGGTCTTCTCTCAACGGCGCAATGCCCATCGGCCGCAGGCCGTCGTCAGGGCGTTCTTTAATGCGCCAGTAGCCGTTTCTGGCTGTTATAATTGACGCAATGTGCATGCGCTCCGGGGCGCCGTCCGTGCGTCCCGTCGATCTGCGCTCGCGATTGTTTTTTCAGCTTCACCAGGAAATCCGCGTGCAAGGTAAAACCATTACGCTGACGAAGGGACTGGACGTTCCGATAGGGGGCCAACCACGGCAATCTATCGAAGCCGGCCCGGCTGTCAGCTCAGTCGCTGTATTAGGGCGTGATTACCACGGCCTCAAACCGACCATGGCAGTGCAACAGGGCGATCGGGTGATCGCCGGACAGGTGCTGTTCACGGACAAACGAAACCCCGGTGTGCAATTCACTGCGCCTGGCGCGGGAACCGTCAGCGCGATCAACCGTGGCGCACGTCGCGTGTTGCAGTCGGTCGTGATCAACCTCGACGACAGCAACGAAGCGCGGTCGTTCGATGCGGTTGATCCGACAGACGGTGACGCGGTGCGCGCACTGTTGATCGACAGTGGGCTCTGGACGGCGATGCGATCGCGCCCGTACAGCAAGGTACCCGCGGTTGACGCACAAGCGGCGGCGATTTT
>CALDHJ010000080.1 GCA_937941555.1 uncultured Granulosicoccaceae bacterium
AGATGGCCCTGGTCAAGACCGCTGAAGCGGGCGAGACCATCATTCTCGCGGCCTGCACAGCGTCTTGTGGCGCAAACCCGTGTGCTGCCAAGAACCCCTGTGCCGCGAAGAACCCGTGCGCTGCCAAGAACCCCTGCGCCGCGAAAGCCGTGTGTTGCGCGGACCCTTGTGCCGGCGCGTGTTGTGCCAACCCCTGCGCCGCCAAGAACCCCTGCGCTGCCAAAGCAGCGTGTGGCGCGTGCGGTGCCTGTGCAGCGTCTTGTGGCGCTTGTGCCGCGGCGTGTGGCGCGTGTGCAGGAGCCTGCGGTGCCAACCCGTGCGCTGCCAAGAACCCGTGTGCGGCTAAAGCAGCGTGTGGTGCTTGCGGCGCGTGTGGTGCCTGCGGTGGAGCATGTGGCGCGTGCGGCGCCTGCGGAGGTGCCTGTGGCGCCAACCCCTGTGCTGCGAAAAACCCTTGTGCTGCCAAGAACCCCTGCGCGGGCGCTTGCGGAGGTGCGTGTGGCGCCTGTGGCGCGTGCGGCGGCGCCTGTGGTGCGTGTGGCGCAAACCCGTGTGCAGCCGGTGCACAGATTCCGCAAGAAAAGATCGTTCGCCCGGCAGGCGAGGCCAAGTACGTGGCCAGCCGCGCGGCGATGGAGCTGCTCGGCGAAAAGCTCTTTGCCGATACGTCTCTGAGCTCGAATGGCCTCGCGTGCATCTCCTGCCACGCCGGCATGAACCTCTACAACGCGTCGTTCACGCAGGAATACCCTCACCGCGTCAACATGGCGTTCGATCGCGCAGGTCTGGAGACAGTCGACGCCGAAGGCATGGTGCAGTTGTGCATGATCGTGCCGCTCGCGGCGGAGCCGCTGCCCTGGCAGTCGCGTGAACTCGCCGCCCTGACCGCCTACGTCGAGAAGATCCAGCCCGAATACGCCGCGGCGAACCCGTGTGCGGCGGCAAACCCCTGTGCAGCAAGTGCGTGTGGCGCTTGCGGCGCCTGTGGGGCGTGCGGCGGGGCCTGCGGTGCGAATCCGTGTGCTGCAGCCAACCCCTGTGCCGCCAAGAACCCGTGTGCCGGTGCGTGCGGTGCGGCGTGTGGTGCATGCGGAGCCTGTGCCTCTTCCTGAGGCCAGAGCTGATCACGGCGCACACACCGTGCGCCGTCAGTGATCGACCCAACGCCGGCCTCTGTGCCGGCGTTTTTCATGTTGCGTCACGCGTGCGCAGCTGACGCCGGTATACTTTCGCGACCTTCCAAGCAGGCAGTGCAGTCGTGCAACAACCCAGCGTCGTGGCCTTTCAGGGCGAACTTGGTGCGTATTCGCATGAGGCGTGCGTCAAGGCGTACCCGTCATTCGACGTGTTGCCCTGCGACAGTTTCCAGGCCGCGATCGAGGCCGTGCGCTCAGGTCAGGCGCAGCTAGCGATGTTGCCGGTCGAGAACTCGACCTATGGGCGGGTCGCCGATATCCATCAGTTGTTGCCAGAGTCGGGCTTGCATATCGTTGCCGAGGCCTTCGTGCGTGTTCGGATAGCATTGCTCGGCGTGCCCGGTGCCAACCTGTCCGATGTCAGCCAGGCGCACAGCCATCCCGTGCTGCTCGGTCAGTGTCGTGCGTTCCTCAATCAGCACGGCATCAAGGGTGTGGTCGGCGTCGATACCGCGGGGTCGGCGCGCGCAATTGCCGAACAGGCCGATCAGAGCGTGGCCGCACTGGCATCAGCTTTTGCTGGCGAGATCTACGGTCTCGACGTGCTGGCTAGCGATATCGAAGACAGTGATCACAACACCACCCGGTTTCTCGTGATGGCGGCAGAGCCCTCTGAGCCTGTCTCGAGCGAAAACACCATGACGTCGTTCATTTTCAGAGTGAAGAACATCCCCGCGGCCCTCTACAAGGCGCTCGGCGGGTTTGCGACCAACGGCGTCAACATGGTCAAACTCGAGAGCTACATGCTCGACGGCTCCTTCACGGCCACGCAGTTCTACGCCGAGATCCAGGGCGATCCCCGGGACGCGAACGTGAAACAGGCGATGGAAGAGCTCGGCTATTTCATCGAGTCGTCGTCGATTTTGGGTGTGTACCCGGCGGCAAAGCAACGCTAGCCCTGAGCGATCATCACTGCCAGTGATGAATTACCCGGGCTGGATACGCGCTGCGAATGCGGTGTTCAGCGCGCTGCGAGCTCAGCCGTGCGCAGTGGCAGGTCGTCTGACACCGGGCTGCGCGCAACCACAATATGCGACTCCACGTCGCTCACGAGCTGCAGTTTCAACAGTTGTTCGCGCAGGAAGCGGTCGTAGCCCTGCACGTCGGTGGTGATCACCTTGATCAGGTAGTCGATGGCGCCGGTTACGCGCTCGCAGCTCACCACCTCGGGCATCTCGACGATACGGTCCTCGAAGGTCTGCATGGTGTCGGTGCTCGGCAGCGCGAGTTTCACGAAGGCGTACACCGTGCAGCTCAGGCCAACGGCCATCGGGTCGATCGCCAGCCGCTGGCCGAGGATCACACCGTCGGCCTTGAGCCGCTGCACGCGCCGCCAGCAAGGGGATGTCGACAGGTTGACGGCCAGGGCGAGGTCGTTGATCGAAGTGTCGGGTGCTGACTGCAGGTAGCTGAGGATTCGCCAGTCGGTCGGGTCCAGTTTTGGCATGGATGCACACATATTCTATTTGAATTGGAAAATATTACCCCAAATCACGATATTTGAGGCATATAAGGAATCATATTGCCTGCCGCTAGCTTCTAGGATGTCTCTC
>CALDHJ010000081.1 GCA_937941555.1 uncultured Granulosicoccaceae bacterium
ATGAAAAAGCGGTATCGCGATGTTGCTTGGGCAAGGTAGCAAAAGTGGCAAGTAGCAGAGCAACGCAAGAACCTAGCGCGCCAAACAGGATGTCGAGCGAATCATAAGTGCCAAGCGACACTTCGTGCACCACACCGATAAACCAAACCCCGAGTATGGCCAAGAATACCGTGCGGCGCTGATGAAAAAACAGCGCGATGGCGCAAAGACCAAAACTGAGTGTAAACGCAAAGCTAGGATACGCACCCAGGGTGATATCGGAGAGCGACGGTACCAACGCCCAGCTTAAGTTAAGCCAATACCCTGGCCACGGCAACTGCGCTCTGAGAATGATGTAATAAATAAGGGCACTAACAAAAACGGCCAATCCGGCTAGCGCGTAAACCCAACGCACATGAGCAGGACGTATAATGGGCTGCAGCATAGATGAGAAATCCTTTTGTTCGGGTTAGATGTAAGTGTAGCAATGAGCCGGCCAGCGGTCTGTAACTGCTTGTATGGCTGAGCGCGGCTGTCAAGGCCAGCAGGGCCGTATCGACCCTAGCCAAGGAGAATTAACAGTCCAAGACAATTGCGTAGGAGCGCGCAAATACTGCGCCACTCAGTTCCCGAAAAATAGCGATGCAAAATGATAACGCCGAATCCGACTTGGCGAGTCTTACCAGCGTGGAAGCAATCGTCGCAAGCCGATAGAAAAACGCCGCTGTGATAACCTCGAAAAGGCGCAGCTATGCCCCCTGAAGGTTATAGTCAAACAATCGATAAAGAGTACCTTACACATGGCTGAATTTCCCAAAAAAGCCCGCGTCGTCATCATTGGTCAGGGCGGAATTGTTGGCGCATCGGTGGCCCACCATCTCATCGAGCGCGGCTGGGACGATATCGTCGGCATCGATAAGTCAGCCATACCCACCGATATCGGTTCCACGGCCCACGCCTCCGACTTCTGCTACGCAACCGCTCACGACCACATGACGTGCTACACCACGATGTACAGCATCGGCTTCTTTGAAAAGATGGGTCGCTACGCCAAAGTGGGCGGTTTGGAAGTGGCGCGCGTCGGCGATGACGAGCGCCTCGGTGAGCTCAAGCGCAAGGTCGCCTCGGGCAAAGCCTTTGGCACGCGCGCGACGATGATCTCGGCAGCGGAGGCCAAGGCCAAATTTCCGCTGCTCGAGGAAGACATGATCACTGGCGCCCTCTGGGACCCGGACGCGGGCCTCGTGATCCCGCGCTCGCAAACCGTGGCCGGTGAGTTGGTCGAGGAAGGCGTCAAGACCGGCAAGCTCACCACCTTCGCCAACACCGCCTGCACCGGACTTGTCATTGAGGACGGTCGTATCAAAGGCGTCGAGACTTCGCGCGGCACCATCCACTGCGACTACGTCGTCAACTGTGCAGGTCTCTGGGGCCGCCTGATTGCCGAGATGGCAGGCGAAGACCTGCCGGTCATGCCAGTCGACCACCCGCTGACTTTCTTCGGCCCCTACAAGGAGTTTGAAGGCACCGGTAAGGAGATTGGCTATCCACTGCTGCGCGACCAGGGCAATTCAGCCTACCTGCGCGACACCGGCGACCCGACCACCGCCGAGGGCGGCCAGCTCGAGTGGGGCTACTACGAAGAGAAGAACCCACGCCTGTGCCATCCGCGCGACCTGCTCTCCAAGGAAGACGCAAGGCTGTCACCCTCGCAACGCGACCTCGAACTCGACCAGGTGATCGAACCGCTCGAGCGCGCGATGGAACTCACCCCGGTGCTGGCCGAGCTCGGTTACGACGAGAAATATTCCTTTAACGGCCTGCTGCAGGTCACGGCCGACGGCGGCCCGTCGATAGGCGAGTCCACCACCGTTCGCGGTCTGTGGCACGCGGTTGCGGTGTGGGTCAAGGACGGCCCCGGCACCGGCAAGGTCATCGCCGACTGGATGACCGATGGCCGCACCGAGGAAGACCACCACAGCATTGACGTCGCCCGTCTCTACCCATTCCAGCAGGACGAGCAGTACATCGCCGACCGCTGCTACGAATCGGCTTTCAAGATCTACAACCCCGCCGTACACGACCGTGAGCCCTACTCCAAAGGCCGCAGCGTGCGCCAGCCGCCCTTCCACGCGCGCGAAGTCGAACTCGGCGGCCACTTCATGGAGCTCGCCGGCTGGGAACGCGCGCACGGCTACGCAAGCAACGACCACCTGCTCGCCGAGTACGGCGACCGCGTCCCCGTGCGCGAACACGAGTGGGACAACCGCCACTTCTGGCGCGTCTCCAACGCAGAGCACCTCAAACTCTCCGAAGACGTCGGCATGATCAACCTCTGCCACTTCGCGGAATTCGACGTGACCGGTCCCGACGCCGAGGCTCTGCTCGAGTGGGCCTGCGTCGCCAAGGTCGGCGGTACCACCCCGGTCAACAAAGGCGTCTACACCCACTTTCTCGATGACACCGGTGGCGTCATGGCCGACCTCACCGTGCTGCGCCTGGGCGAGAGCCACTACCGCGTAGTCGACGGCGCCGATGCCGGTCACCGCGATATGACCTACATCCGCCGCCTGATTCAGGACAAGGGTCTCAACGCCACGGTCACCGACACCTCCGAGGACTATGGCTGCATCGGCGTCTGGGGACCGAACGCGCGCACCACACTCGAACAGATCGCCGCCAACCCCGCCGATCTCTCGAACGATAGCTTCCCATTCGCCGCGATCCGACACATCCAGCTCGGCGGCGTCGAGGTGATGGCCCTGCGACTGTCCTATGTAGGGGAGCAAGGCTGGGAGTTGCATTTCAAGATGGCGGATGGCCTCGCGCTGTGGGACGCGATCCACGCGCTCGGCGTGACCCCGGTCGGGATCGAGACCTACGCCAACACCCGCCGCATGGAGAAGAGCCTGCGCCTGCAGAACGCTGACCTCCTGACCGACTACAACCTGCTCGAAGCCGACCTCGCGCGCCCCAAGGTCAAGGACGCCGACTTCCGAGGCAAGGCCGCCTACCTCGAGCACCGCGCGCGCGATCACCAACCGGCCATGCTCTGCACGCTGAGCATGATCGACAACACCGACGCCAACGGCGTCAAGCGCTACCCACTGGGCAACCTGCCGGTCATGGAGCCCGCAACCGGCGAGGTGCTGATCGACAGCCTTGGCCGCCGCAGCTACACCACCTCGATCGCCTACGGCCCGACCATCGGCAAGAACATCGCGCTCGCCTACCTCCCGCACAGCCACTGCGAGATCGGCCGCGAACTCAGCATCGAATACATGGGCGACACCTACCCGGTGCGCGTCGAAGCGGTGGGTTTCGGCTCGATGTACGACC
Source organism: uncultured Granulosicoccaceae bacterium (assembly GCA_937941555.1). Lineage (GTDB taxonomy): Bacteria > Pseudomonadota > Gammaproteobacteria > CALCKW01 > CALCKW01 > CALCKW01. Next base: position 3,319 of record CALDHJ010000081.1, read on the forward strand.
CCGAGCACGGCAAACCGCGCTCCTGAGCCGACAGCGCACACTACCAGCCCGAATGGCAGTGTGCGGTTGAGCAGCCACGGATACTCGGAATGGACTGCCAAGGTGCTGACCTGCTCGTCTTTGGAGCATTGCAACTCTGATCAGGCTCACAGTGCCGCGAGCCTGATTCCGCACAGCCACCTTTGCGGTACAACTCTCTTGCTCAACAAAGCGCCTTTGAGGGCCTGAACGCTGGCCAGCTCAGTTGCGTAACCTGCTCCAAGGGAATCAGTCGGCCTCGCACATTACAAGTCTGTGCAGACGAGACCTCTATCTACCAGGCACGCTCGCGGGGCGCCGTGCGGTCTTCGGTGCTTTCCATCGCATCGAGCAACAGGGTTTTCATCTCGCGGCGTTTGTCGCGGTACGCAATGTCGTGAAACAGGTTGTGCAATTCCGCCGGGTCCGTCGCGAGGTTGTACAGCTCGCCGTCGCGGGCGCTGCCGCAAGCGGGTTCGCCGTGCCAGACAATCAGCTTCCAGTCGCCGTGTCTCAACATCGTTGTGTAGGTTGCAGGTTCAGTTGGAAACCCCGAGTCGCGGTACTCGCAGAGCGCCCACGGGCGAATCGATTGCACCTCACCCCGCGCCAACGGCAACAGCGACTCTCCCTGCCCGCCACGCGGCGGCGCACACCCCGCGGCCTGCAGCAAGGTTGCTGACAGGTCGATCCACTGCACTGGCGCGGACACCACTTTCTCGGTTGCGACGTGACCAGGCCAGTTGACGATCAGCGGCACGCGCGTCAGGTCGTCGTAGAGTTGTGGGCCTTTGAGCAACTGTTGGTGGTTGCCAAGCATCTCGCCGTGGTCGGACGTGAACACCACCAGGGTATTGTCTGCCTGCCCCGAC
>CALDHJ010000082.1 GCA_937941555.1 uncultured Granulosicoccaceae bacterium
GTGTAGGCCCGCTGCCCAAACGTCCCGCCTGGTTGTCACAGGCACAAAAAAACCCGCGTTGAGCGGGTTTTTTTGTTTCGATTGGTAGGCGCGATTGGATTCGAACCAACGACCCCCACCATGTCAAGGTGGTGCTCTAACCAACTGAGCTACGCGCCTGCCGAACTGCCCATATTAGACAACCGCGTAGGCAGCTGCAAGCCTTGCGGCCTGATGCAACGGATCGAGGCGCCTTCACTCCGGTAGAGCTTGGTACAATGGCCGGCTTTCCGCCGCCACCTGTGTTGCCCATGGATCTCTCAACCCTGACCGCCCTGTCGCCTGTCGACGGCCGTTACGCGGGCAAGTCTGCCGACTTGCGCCCCTATTTCAGCGAATTCGGGCTGATCAGGTTTCGAACACTGGTGGAGATCCGCTGGCTGCAGGCACTGGCGGCGCACCCGGGCATCCCGGAACTGCCCGCGTTCTCAAGCGGCGCGACCGAGGCGCTCGACGCCCTGCTAGACGGCTTCAACGAAGCTGACGCTGCGCGCGTGAAGGCCATCGAGGCCACCACCAACCACGACGTCAAGGCGGTCGAGTACTTTCTGCGCGAGCGCTGCGAAGCCCACCCCGAGCTCGCCTCGGCCAGTGCCTTCCTCCACTTCGCCTGCACCAGCGAAGACATCAACAACCTCGCGTATTCACTGATGCTCGAACACGCGCGCTCTGCCGTGCTGTTGCCGGCGATGGACCGCGTTCTCGAGGACATCACCGCACTCGCCCGCGACCACGCAGCGCAACCGATGCTGAGCCGCACCCATGGTCAGACCGCCTCACCAACAACCCTCGGCAAAGAGATGGCCAACGTGGTCGCGCGCTTGTCGCGGCAACGCGCACAGGCTGCAAGCGTGTCCCTGAGCGGCAAGATCAACGGCGCCGTGGGCAACTACAATGCGCACATCGTCGCCTACCCCGACATCGACTGGCCCCGATTTTCAGAAGACTTTGTGACGTCTCTGGGGTTGCCATTCAACCCGATGACAACCCAGATCGAACCCCACGACGGCATCGCCGAGCTGTTCGACGCCATGGGGCGCTTCAATACCGTGTTGCTCGACTTCAGCCGGGACATCTGGAGCTACATCTCAATCGGCTACTTTCGCCAGCGCGCCGTCGCGGGCGAGGTCGGCTCGTCCACCATGCCGCACAAGGTCAACCCGATCGATTTCGAGAACGCCGAAGGCAACCTCGGGGTCGCCAATGCCCTGTTCAGCCATCTGAGCGCCAAGCTACCGATAAGCCGGTGGCAGCGTGACCTGACCGACAGCACAGTCTTGCGAAATCTTGGGGTCGGTCTTGCACACAGCCTGATTGCCTGGCAGTCGCTCAACAAGGGCATCGGCAAGCTCGACGTCAACACCGATCGCCTGAATGCCGATCTCGACAACGCTTGGGAAGTCCTCGCAGAGCCGGTGCAGACGGTGATGCGCCGCTACGGCATCGAGGACGCCTACGAGCAGCTCAAGAGCCTCACCCGTGGTCAGTCGATCAATGCCGACGTCATGCGCGAGTTCGTCGACGGACTCGACATTCCGGAAGCCGGCAAGGCTCAGTTGCGCGACCTTTCCCCTGCACGCTACACCGGCGTTGCCGCGTCGCTCGCACGCAACGCCCTACCCGACTGACGCGATCAGAACTCGAAGCTGTAAAAGAAATCGAGTGCCGACTCGACACCCTGGACTGCTTCAACGTAAAGCTGCTTGCCCAGTTGATAGCGCGCGGTCAGGGTTCGAAAGGGCACGAACACGCCCACGCCATATTGCAAGCTGAGCTTGTCGTTGAGCTGGGCGTTCACCACCGCTGAGGTGTCTTCGCCACTGCCTTGGGCCTCCACGCTGAGGCTCTGCAAACCCAAGCCATCGGCCACACGGTTGGTCAGTCCGCCGCTGCGTTTGAGCCCGAGCGAGAGCGCCGCGCGGGTGATGGCAGCCTGCTGATCACCGGCCTCACCCCAGGCACGACCGAGAACGAGATAGCTCAAGGCCTCCTGATCGGGCAGACTCGGCTCCGATATCACCCGCACTTCCGGCGCTGCGATCTGCCCACTCACGGCGACACCCGCCTTGACCGTCTCGAGCTCCCGCCAGGCAATGGCATCCACAATGGCCGTCTCTGGCGGCCCGGAAAACACCAACTCGCCACGCTCGACTGCGAGGTTTTGGCCCCAAGCCTGATAGCGGCCATCGAGAATGCTCAGGTCGCCAAACAACTGCAGCGGCTGTCGCGGTGCCAACCGCACGTCAAAGGCACCCTGCAGCCGACTGTCAAATCCGAAGCCCGCCAGGTACACCTCATCACGGATGACGATGGCAACGTCCACATCCGTGACTGCGCCGGCGTTGCCGTCCCCGGCAGAATCGGTGGTGTCATCCAGTAGCACGGTGTCAGCCGACGGTGTCGGCGGACGCGATTCCGGCGCGACGATCTCGATGTCCGCTTCGGGAATTTCAACCGATCCCCTGACGAGTACGCGCCGTGCCGTCGCCTTGATCGAGAGATCGGGGTCGACGGAGGCACGCACCCAGGGTGGGTAGTCAACCGGCAGACCGGACCCGCTGATCTGCAGGTCGAGCGCGGGCTCGTTGGTCCAATTCAGATCACCCTTCAGCGCCACCGCATCAGACGGCGCATCCGAAGCGGCGCGCCATCCCCCGGTCAGATCAGCCTGCGTGCCGTTGAGCCCGAGGTCGAGCCAGACCGCGAACAATTCAGTTGGCAGATCAAGACCCCGCAGCTCGCCGCCGCGCAATCGCACCGTGCCATCAAATACAGGCCCGGAGTTTTCGCCACGCACGCGGCTGTCCACAATGAGCTCACCCGCCAGCGCATCGAGGTCGGGGAGCAAGGGTTGCAACGCGGCGAGTTGTAGGTTCTGCCACTGGACTTCGCCACGGTATTCAAGCGGTTTGTCGAACGGCAGCAACAGGTCTATCTGTGCCTCGCCGAGTGCACCACCAGCACTGCCAACCGTTGCGCGAATGGCATCCTGCCCCTGGGGACCGGCTGGCGGCGCCAACTCGACAACAAGATCACCCAACGCGATCGCGGTGCGATCTCCCGACGACGACGGCACCTCGGCAACCAGGGTGCGCACGTCAATCCGTGAACGCAACGCAGGCAAGGCACCGGCAACCCAGACAGCGTCGACAACGCCGTCAACCACCCCGGTGAGCGCAACCGAGTCCGGTAAGGCAGCACTCGCCCATTCGACCGGCAGATCCGTCAGCTCGACGCTGGCCGCCCCGGATGCCGCAAGCCGGGCAGGCGCTGTCAGGCAGACACGCGCGGGTGTCGACTGCCAGCAGTGCGCGTCGACCTGCAAGCTGTTGTCGGTATAGGTCAGGTCAATCGGGCTGGCAGTCTTCCAGCGGTGTTCCGCAAATTCGAGCCAACTGTCAACCAGGCGGCCCTGCCAAAGAGTGTCATCGAGGCGGCCTTCGACACGCCAACGGGCCTGGGCCAGAGTGCTGTCGATCGCCACGGTGGCAACGTGCGCTGTGCGATCGCCCGTCACATCGAGTACACCCGATTCAACCGTCTGTTCGCCTATCTCGAGGCCGGTCCATTCGAGGCTCACATCAGAGTCTTCGGTGCCGCCGGCAATCAGGTCGCCATCGAGCCTGAGACGCTGTACCGATGCATCGCCAATGCGAACGCCGTCAGCGCGCACATTCGCCGTGACCGAGGGTCGGCCCCGCGCGCCATTGAGTGCGAGGTCACCCTGCGCCACGCCGCGCAGTGCCGGCAGTATCTGAGACAGGTCTGTCAGGTTCAGCGTCGACGACAACGCCAGCGTGTCGCCAGCGGTTCCCGCCACCACCGCGCGGTTATCACCGAACACTACATCGAGCCCAGGCGCCTCGATCCGGGCCGTGCCGTCGCGAAAGGAGCCGTCTCCCTTGAGCGCAACCGGTTGATCTCGCAGACGGCCCGACACATCCAACGACACACGGTCGACGGCGAGCCCGCCCGCCTCACCCAGGCCGCTCACCACCAGCGCGGATACCCGGCCGCCGACGCGGCCCGTGAGATCGGGGATCAGTGACTCGGGGTTGATGCCATCTGCCAACACATCAACGTCAACCGTGAGGCCATCGTGCCAGCCCACGGACAGGTCTCCAGACAGCGTACCGTCGAGTGCCGCGATACGGAATTGGCTGCGCTCGACGCCGAGTGCGGGGTCGAGCGCCGCGTCCCAGTCCACCACCACCGGATCAACCAGCGGCGTGCGCAACGTGCCGGAAACCGTGACATCGAGCCGATCCAGATCACCGGACGCGACGATATCCGTGCCTGCAATATCAAATTCGCTGTCACCCGCGAGTGGCCACTGCGCAGACGCAACTGCGAGCGCCGCATCCAATGACACTGGCACGTCAAACGGCCGCACATCAGCACCGAGTGTGGCGTCCGCCAGACCAAGCAGCCGGACGTCCGCCCGCAAGTCTTTCAGGGACTCGCTTAGCGAGATGGAAAGCTCAGACGGTGGCCAGTCGCCACCGGAAACCTCGCCACGCTCGGCGAGGACGAGGGCGTCGAGCGACACCGGATAGTCCCCAACGGTCTCGAGCACCGCGTCACCTTCGAGACGACCGCCAAAGGCTCCCACCTGCCAACGCAGCCCGAGATCGGACAGCTCGAGCCGGCTGCTCTCTGCCGCCAACGCAAGTTGCAGGTCTTCAAGTTCAACCACACTGCCGCCCGTTGACACGCGGACGGCATTGAACCGCAGCGCGTTCAGCTGCACACCGAGTGGCAACTCGATATCGGCAAGCTCGGGCGATGGCGCCGGATCGCTGTCGGCGGACGATGGACTCAGCTTGATCGACAGCGTGTCACCCGCAAGCGAATCGATGCAGACACGGCGATTGACGAGGCAACCGAGACGCCACTGTCCGCCGAGATCGGTTGCAACCAGTTCGAATCCGTCCTGCTGGAAGGACAGACGCGACAGCGAGACGCCCGACCAGAGCGTGCCGCTCACGCCATCCAATGACAAGGCCGACACGGCCGCATCAACGCGATCGAGCACAAATCGACTGCCGGATTGCGTGGCAACGAGCCAGCCGAGCGCGAGCGTCAGCAACACCACAAACACACCGAGCCAACGAAACAGGCGCTTCACTGTTACAACCCGATGGTCAAGTGGATACGCCAGTCGCCATCGCCCGCGGCGATCGGGCGCGCGACATCGAAGCTCACCGGCCCAACCGGTGAGTACCACCGCAGACCGACACCCGCACCAGTGCGCTGTGGTTCGCCGCCGTCAACCCAGGCACGGCCTCGATCGGCAAACACCGCCGCACCCCAGGCTTCACGCCACCGGTACTCGTATTCGAGTGAGCCGACCATCAATTGCGTGCCGCCGGTCGCATTGCCGTCGTCGTCCTGCGGCGACGCATCGCGCGGGCCGAATCCGCGGATACTGCCGTCGCCACCGGCGAAGAAACGGAGTGAGATCGGCATGGTCGCAATATCGGCCCGCCAGAGTTGGCCGAGCTCGACACGGCTGCGCAACCAGTGACGCGGCTGCATTTCGACCCGTGCACTGACCCGCCCGTAGGCGCGCGTGAAGCTGAAGTCGGCGCCGAGGTCCTTGTGTGCCCCGAGCCACTGCAGGGAACTGTTGAACACCACTTCACGCTCGGCCCCAAGTGCGAGCGCACCCGTGTGGCGTAGATCAACCCCGCCCATGAACGCCTGAAACTCCACCGAGGAGTCGTCTGGCAGCCCCCGGTCGCGCTGGTAACGGATGTAAGTGGTGTCGATCACACCGTTGAGCCGCCGTCGCTCTCGCGCCACCCGAGCGGTTTGTTGGGTTGACGCCGTGCCGTCGACCGTCTCGCGCAAGGAGCCTGCTGAAAACAGCCATGACCGGGTCGCGGGACGGTCGCTGTCAGGCATGCGGTATTCGACATTCGCACTGCGCCGTTGCGACGAGAGCTCGGTATCGAGTGCCACACTGTGTCCGCGTTCGTCGATCAGGTAGCGGTCCCAGCCCGTGCGCAGCCGCAGACCCACATCCGAGGCGTATCCGGCACCGAGTCGGATCCGATTCGGCTTGCGCGCCTCAAGGCGCACCCGCAGCGGCACGGCCTCGTCGGCAATCCGATCGAACTCGGGCAGCACGCGAGCGCTTGCGAAGAAT
>CALDHJ010000083.1 GCA_937941555.1 uncultured Granulosicoccaceae bacterium
GCCATGGGTTCTGTGCTCAGGCGTGTGATTGTTCGGTGGTGCGACCAAACCGATTACAAAACCGCTCCCCAACCGGATACGGAAACACATCCGGCAACCGCCCCTCCAACGCCAACTGTTTCCGCTCATTCCAGTATGCCGGATCGATCAGGTCTTTGTGGTTACGGTAAAACGTCTCCCGGCTCTCATCATCCGCAAAGAAAAACTGCCTGAACTGCTCGGGAAACACGTCCCCGGCCTGCACCGAATACCACGGCTCTGAACCGAGGTCATCGATCCACGGGGGTGTTGGCGGCTCGCTGCGGAAGTTGCACTCGGTCATGTAAACGATTTCGTCGTAGTCGTAGAACACGACGCGGCCGCTGTCGGTGACGCCAAAGTTCTTGAGCATCATGTCGCCGGGGAAGATGTTCGCGCTGGCGAGGTCTCTGATGGCCTGCCCGTAGCCGTCGATTGCGGCGGCTTTGTCCTCATCGTTGGCGACGTTGATGAATTCGTTGAGCGGGATCATGCGTCGCTCGATGTAGACGTGGCGGACGATGAGCTCGTCGCCGTCAACTTCGATGCTCGATTGGCAGTTGTCCTGCAGCTCTTTGAGCAGTTCGGGGTCGATGCGGTCGATGGGCAGCGCGACGTCGGAGTATTCGAGTGTATCGGCGAGTCGCCCGACGCGGTCGTGGTTTTTGACGAGCTGGTATTTGCTTTTGACCTCATCCCGATTGGATTCTTTCGGTTGCTCGAACCGGTCTTTGATGACTTTGAACACGAAGTGCAAGGACGGCATGGTGAACACCAGCATCACCATGCCGCGGATGCCGGGCGCAACAATGAAGTTGTCGGTGCTGTAGTCGAGGTGGTGGTGCAGGTCGCGGTAGAAGAGCGTCTTGCCGTATTTCTGCAAACCGAGCAAGGAATAGAGCTCGAGCTTGGGTTTGACGGGCATCAGCGACCGCAGAAACTGCACGTAGGCCGACGGCACTTCCATGTCGACCATGAAGTAGGCGCGCGAGAAGCTGAACAGGCGCGAGATGGTGGCTTCGTCCGTCAGGAGCGCATCGGCGAAGAGCGCGCCCGAGCGGGATTTCAACAGCGGGATCACGAAGGGCGTGACCGCGTGGCCGTTGATCTCGCGACCGATGATGTAGGCCGCCTTGTTACGAAAGAACAGCGAGCTCAGTGCCTGCAATTGGTGGTTGGGGTGCAAGGTCTGGCGGGATGCAAACTTTTCGCTGAAGACCTGTTCGATCTGCGCGACGTCGCGCTCGATGTCTTGCCAGGGACAGGCAATGTCGAAGCTCTCGAGCATCGCCCGAATCGAGCCGTCGAGGCCGAGCGTCTTGGGGTACCAGCAGTTATAGGTGCGCGCCTCGCCTTCGAGGTGTTCGGTTGAGATGGCCGGGCGGAAGAAGATGAACTGGTTCTGGTAGTAGCGCCGGTGTAACAGCCGGCAGACCACGGAGTTGTAAAAGGTCTCGGCGCACTCGGGCTGCATGTGCTCATGCAACAAGCCGATGTAGACGAGCTTCACGTCGGGCCAAATGGCGTCGTCGGCGACACGGTTGTCAAAGAGGCGCGCAACCTGCGCTGTCGCCTCGGCGACGCGCTCGTCATAGAGCCGGATGCGCGCGCGGTTGGCCTCGCCGGTCTCGGCCCAGGCCGAGCGCTCGAAACGGTCTTTGGCCGCGGCGCTGATGTCGCGGAACATGGAGTAGTGTTTGTCGAAGCCCGCCAGGATGGTGGCGGCGATGTCGCGCGTGACGTCCACAGACTGATCCGGTAAGAAGGCCCGCAATCAGTGTAATCGAGCGACCGGCCGATTGCCGGATCACTCAGAGCAGCGCGGGGCCATTGCAGCCCCGCGGGTTCAATTACTTCAGGCGTTGATCTTGGCGATCAGCGCGTCGGCGAATTCCGCGGTGCCGACGGTGGTGGCACCGTCCATCTGGCGCGCGAAATCGTAGGTGACGGTCTTGTCCTGGATGACCTGACCGAAGGCCGACTTGATCGAGTCGGCCGCTTCATTCCAACCGATGTGCTCGAGCATCATCACGCCGGACAGCAGCAGAGACGAGGGGTTGACCTTGTTCTGGTTGGAGTATTTCGGCGCGGTACCGTGGGTTGCCTCGAACACGGCGACTTCATCGGAGATGTTGGCACCGGGCGCAATGCCGACCCCACCTACTTCGGCCGCGAGCGCGTCGGAGAGGTAGTCGCCGTTGAGGTTCATGGTGGCCAGCACTTCGAACTCCGCCGGGCGCAGCTGCATGAGCTGGAACATGATGTCGGCGATGCGGTCCTGGATCATGATCTTGCCTTCGGGCACTTTGCCGTCGTGCTGTTCCCAGACAGTGGCTTCGTCGATCACCTGGTCGCCGAACTCTTCTTTGGCAAGCTCGTAGCCCCAGTTGCGGAACGCGCCTTCGGTGAACTTCATGATGTTGCCCTTGTGGACAAGCGTCACCGAAGATTTGTTGTGTTCGATCGCGTACTGGATCGCCATGCGCACGAGGCGCTTGGTGCCGAAGGCCGAGATCGGCTTGATGCCGAGGCCAGCGTCTTCGAAGAAGTCGACGCCCATTTCTTCACGCAGGAATTTTGCGAGCTTCTTGTTTTCGGCAGTGCCGGACGCAAATTCGATACCGCAGTAGACGTCTTCGGTGTTCTCGCGAAAGATCACGACATCGACGTCTTCGGGTTTCTGCATGGGCGATGGCACGCCGCTGAAGTATGTGACCGGGCGCACGCAGGCGTAGAGGTCGAGCTCCTG
>CALDHJ010000084.1 GCA_937941555.1 uncultured Granulosicoccaceae bacterium
CGTGGCGCAAGGCTGCCTCGCGGATCGTGCGCTTGAGCAGGAACACCTGATCGGCCAGCGTCAGCGGGTCGCCGTGTTGCAGATTGATCTCGATCTGGCCCGCACCGCCCTCCTGAATGATGGTATCGAGCTCGAAACCCTGCGCTTCGGCAAAGTCGTAGATGTGGTCGATCACCACACCGTACTCATCCACCGCACTCATGCTGTAGGCCTGCCGGCTAACCCCGCTGCGCCCGGTGCGCCCGACCGGCGGTTCGATCGGCATATCAGGGTCAGGGTTGGGTTTCGTGAGATAGAACTCCATCTCCGGCGCGATCACCGGCGACCAGCCGCGTTTGGTATAGAGCTCCAACACACGCTTGAGAACATTGCGCGGCGCGAGCGGGTGCGGCTCGCCGTCGAGCGTCTGGATGTCGTGGATGACCTGCAGGGTGACATCACCGGTCCAGGGCACGGCGGTAGCCGCCTGATAGTCCGGCACCAGCACCATGTCGGCTTCGGTCCAGTAGTCATCGCGCTCGAAGTGCGCGTATTCACCCGTAATGGTCTGAAAGAACAGCGAGGTCGGCAGGTACATCTTGTCCTGGCGAAAAAATTTGTTGGCCGGCATGGCCTTGCCGCGCGCGATGCCGGCAAGATCCGGGATGATGCACTCCACCTCGTCGAGCACGCGCCCGTTGAGCCATTCGTGAAAGGCGTCAGGCAGTCGGTCGATGACAGGTGTGTCAGAAGCAGCCATGAAAAAATCCGGGGTGTCGAGTCGGGTCAGAGACGACCGACAGGGTGGGTTTCGGCGCCGTTCGCGAGCGCCAACTGAACCAGCCATTCGGTGGCAATACTCGCCGCCGCAATGGCCGTGATTTCCGCGTGGTCGTAAGGTGGCGACACTTCCACAAGGTCCATGCCGATCAGATTCAATCCGTTCAGCCCGCGCATCAGCTCAAGCGCCTGCCAACTGGCGAGCCCGCCGGAGACCGGCGTGCCGGTGCCCGGCGCGAACGCCGGGTCGAGGGAATCGATGTCATAGGACACGTAGAGCGGCGCATCCCCTGCCCTGTCTCGGATGATCTCGATCGCGGCATCGATACCGTGGCGGTGCACCCAGGGGCTCGAGAGGATCTCGAAGCCGTGGTCCGAATCGTTCTGCGTGCGCAGACCCAACTGGGTGCTGCGCGACACATCGACAATGCCCTCACGCGCGGCGCGCAGGAACATGTTGCCGTGGTTGATCTCGCCCTCTTCTTCCGGCCAGGTGTCGCAGTGCGCGTCCACTTGCAAGAGCGCCACCGGTCCGTGGCGCTCGGCGTGCGCCTTCAGAAGCGGGTAGCTGACAAAATGGTCGCCCCCGAACGTCAACATCTTCGCACCGCTGTCGAGCAACACGCGGGCATGATCTGCAATCGCCTCGGTCACCGACATGGGCTCGTGCGGGTTGACGAAACAATCGCCCCAGTCGACAACCGATAACGCCTCTTCGAGCACGATGCCGGACGGAAAGCTCGCAAGCTCGGCCAATTGCACCGACGCTGCGCGGATGGCGCGCGGCCCCAGACGGCAGCCCGGACGGTAGGTGGTGGCGCAGTCGAAGGGAACGCCGCTGACAACCACGTCGACCCCGTCGAGGTCGCGGGTGTAGCGCCGGCGGAGAAAACTCAATGCGCCGCCGTAGGTCATCTCACGGCCCTTGACCGTATTGCTTGTGGCGAGAAACGCCTGATCACCAGTGTCGATGGATTCGCTCACGCTTGCGGGTTCCGGTTGGTCGGCTTGCGCCGGTTCATGATCCATAAACTGCCCAGCACGCCGACCGAGACCACCGCGATCATCAAGGTCGCAAGCGCATTCACGTCCGGACTGACGCCGAGACGCACCTTGGAGAAAATCACCATCGGCAAGGTGCTCGCCCCGGGACCGGACACAAAGCTTGCGATCACAAGGTCATCGAGCGAAAGCGTAAAGGCCAGCAGCCAACCCGACACGAGCGCGGGGGCGATGGTCGGCAGGGTGATGTCGAAAAACACGCGCACCGGCGTCGCACCCAGATCGAGTGCAGCCTCCTCGGTCGAGCGGTCCATGTCGACGAGGCGCGACTGCACCACGACCGCGACGTAGGCCATACAGAAGGTGGTGTGCGCGATGATGATGGTGGTCAGGCCACGCCCGGCCGGCCAGCCGAAGGTAAGCTCCATCGACACAAACAGCAAGAGCAGCGAGAGCCCGGTAATGACTTCCGGCATGACGAGCGGCGCCGTGGTCATACCATTGAAGAGCGTGCGGCCGGCGAAACGGCCGAAACGCGCCAACACCAGCGCAGCAAGTGTGCCGAGCACCAGTGCGACACTCGCACTGATCAGGGCGATCTTGAGACTCACCCAGGCCGCTTGCAGTATTTGTGGGTCGCGAAACAGCTCGCCGTACCACTTGGTCGAAAACCGGCTCCAGACGGTGACCAGCTTCGACTCGTTGAAGCTGTAGATCACCAGCGATACGATCGGCAGGTACAGAAATGCAAAGCCGAGCGACGCCGCGATCGGCACGAACCAGCCCCGTTTCATGTGCGTCCCTCGGCGGCGCTTTGCGCGTTGCGCAGCAGCATGATCGGTAACACCAAAATCACCAGCATCACCATCGCCACGGCAGAGGCAACCGGCCAGTCGCGGTTGTTGAAGAACTCCGTCCAGAGCACCTTGCCGATCATCAGGGTATCGGCGCCGCCGAGCAGTGCCGGAATCACGAACTCACCCACCGCCGGGATGAACACCAACAGGCAGCCTGCCAGCATGCCCGGCATGGATAGCGGCAAGGTCACGGTGAGGAAAGTGTGAACCGGTTTGGCACCCAGATCCTCTGCCGCCTCGAAGAGCGACTCATCGAGCTTTACGAGGTTCGCGTAGAGCGGCAACACCAGAAACGGCAAGTAGGTGTAGACGATGCCGAGGTAGACAGCGAAATCGGTTTGCAACATGGGAATGGGCTGGTCGATCACGCCGATACCCATGAGCATGTTGTTGATCACACCGTTGGGTTTGAGCAAACCGATCCACGCATACACCCGCAACAGAAAACTCGTCCAGAACGGCAGGATCACCAGCATCAGCAGGAAGTTGCGCCGGTCTGCGCGAGCGCGGGCGATGTACCAGGCCATGGGGTAGCCGATAATCAGGCAGAAGATCGCCGAGAAAAACGCTATGCGCAAGGACTCGAGAAAGGCGTTGATGTAGAGCGTGTCTTCTATCAGGTAGCGGTAGTTGCCGATGTTCAGTGTGACGGTCAGGTAGTCGTCGTCCCACTCCCACAGTGGAAGGTACGGCGGGCGGGCGATCGCGGCCTCTGATAGCGAGAGTTTCGCCACCACCAGAAACGGCACCAGAAAAAACACGAACAACCACAAGCCCGGCACACTGACAACCCAGCGCTTTCCGCTAGCACCCAGCAAGCGCCTCATACGGGCAGCACCACGCCAGCGGTATCGCCCCAGCTGAGATAGACCGCATCGTCCCAGCTCACCGGGTGCGCGTCATCGCGATCGAGGTTGGGCTGTGTCACGTGCACCAACTTGCCGTTGGCCAGGCGCACCCGCAGCACGGATGAACCCCCCATGTAGGCGATCTCATCCACTACGCCCTGCAAGACATTGTGCGATTGCGCCGGTGGCTGCGTACTCACCCGCACTTTCTCGGGTCGCAACGCGACCCAGAGGCGCTGCCCCGGCGTACAGCTGACGCCATGACCGACGTAGATCTCGGCACCGATATCCGCGCAATCGAGGCGCATGTGCGCTTCCCCGTCTTCGCTGACACGGCCTTCGAACAGGTTGACCGAGCCGATGAAATCGGCCACGAACCGCGAGTTGGGGTACTCATACACTTCGCGGGGGGTTGCGACCTGTACGATCTCGCCGTCGCGCATGACACCGATCCGGGTCGCGAGTGTCATCGCCTCCTCCTGGTCGTGGGTAACCACCACGAAAGTGACCCCGGTCTCTTCCTGAATTTTCATCAACTCGAACTGCGTCTCTTCGCGCAGCTTCTTGTCCAACGCGCCAAGCGGCTCGTCGAGCAGCAGCAGCTTGGGCCCTTTGGCCAGCGCGCGCGCAAGCGCAACCCGCTGGCGCTGTCCGCCGGACAGCTGACTCGGCTTGCGTTTGGCAAAGTCGCCCAGCTGTACCATCGACAACAACTGGTCGACACGGCTTGCAATTTCGGCGCGCGGCAATCGCTCGCGCTTGAGGCCGTAGGCAATGTTGTCTGCCACCGTCATGTGCGGAAACAAGGCGTAGGACTGGAACATCATGTTCACAGGCCGGCGGTAGGGCGGCACATCGGCCATGTCTTGCCCGTCGATCTCGATGCTGCCGGCATTGGCGGTCTCGAAGCCCGCAAGCATGCGCAGCAGCGTGGACTTGCCGGACCCGCTGCCACCGAGCAAACAGAACAATTCGCCGCGGTAGATGTCGAGCGATACCTTGTCGACTGCGGCAACCGAGCCGAAGTGTTTGCTCAGCCCCTTGATTCGCAGAAAAGGTTGCGCGCTCGGGTCGCGCCAGGGCTGATCGTCTGACACCGTCACGGGGCACTCCTCGGGAGAGAAGCAGCCGCACACAGTGGCCGGCTGCAGGTCGCGACGCGCGAGAGCCGCGCGTCGCTGGCGGGCGTGTTACTGCCCAGTCTTCACTTTGGTCCAGAGCCGCGTGACTGTGCGGTCCTGACGTGCGTTGTAGACTTTCGACGCCCAGAGGTTCTGCTTGGCGGCGTCGGTTGGGAAGATGCCGGGATCGGACGTGATCTCTTCATCGACCAGCGGCATGGACGCCGCGTTGCCATTGGCGTACCAGACGTAGTTGGTGATGTCGGCGGTGATCTGCGCATCCATGACGAAGTCGATGAACTTGTGCGCCGCATCGGGGTTCGGCGCGTCGACCGGAATCGCCATGGTGTCGAACCACTGCAACGCACCCTCTTTCGGGATCACATAGGTGACAGCCACGCCGTTGTCGGCCTCATCGGCGCGGTCGCGTGCCTGGAAAATATCGCCAGACCAACCCACCGAGACACAGACATCGCCGTTGGCGAGGTCAGAGATGTATTGTGAGGAGTGGAAATACCGAATGTAGGGGCGAACGGCCATCAACAGGTCTGCGCCGGCTTCGAAGTCGGCCTTTTCAGTTGAGCGGGGATCGAGACCGAGGTAATTCATCGCCGCGGGCAGTAGCTCGGTCGGCGCGTCGAGCACACTGATGCCACAGTCGGCGAGCTTGGCCGCCACGGCGGGATCGAACACCAGTGACCAGCTGTCGGTCGGCGCGTCATCGCCGAGACGCTCCTGGATCATGTCGACGTTGTAGCCGATTCCGGTGGTGCCCCACATGTAGATCACCGCGTGCGCGTTACCTTCGTCGTAGCCCGCGAGGCCCTCCATGAGATCGGCGTCCATGTTGCCGAGGTTGCCGAGCTTGCTCTTGTCGAGTGGCTGGTAGGCACCGGCTGCAATCTGGCGCTGGAGAAAGTCGGAAGTCGGCACCACCACGTCGTAGCCCGAGTTGCCAGCGAGCATCTTGGCTTCAAGCACCTCGTTGGAGTCGTAGACGTCATAGTTGACCTCGATACCGGTTGCCGCCGTGAACTTCTCGATGGTGTCTTCGGCGAT
Organism: uncultured Granulosicoccaceae bacterium; assembly: GCA_937941555.1. GTDB lineage: Bacteria > Pseudomonadota > Gammaproteobacteria > CALCKW01 > CALCKW01 > CALCKW01. The sequence goes on from CALDHJ010000084.1 coordinate 5,647, forward strand.
GTAATCCGACCAGTTGTACACATTGAGCGTTTCCGCCGACGCGAGAGGCGCTGCGAGCGCAGCCGCAATCAGGGTGGCAAGGGGCAGATGTTTCATGAACTCACTCCGGGTATGGGTATTCAGCACCGGGCGGAATCGGGACCCGGCGTTTGTGATCACATTTTCCTGAAGACTATCACATTTGAAATTGTGTGTAGACTGCAGGCCATGCCGCACAGTATCGCACCGTGAACCCCCGCGCACCCGCACCCGAAGCGACCGCTCAGGAGCAGGCCTACGCCAGTCTGCGCCAGCGGATTCTGATCGGAGATCTCGCACCGGGGCAGCGCCTGACGCTACGAGGCCTGGCGACGGAGTTGGGCCTGTCCCCCACGCCCGTGCGCGAGGCGCTGCGCCGACTCGCGGCCGAAGGGGCGCTGTCGGTCGGTCGCAATCGGCGGGTGATGGTGCCCTTGCCAACGGCAGCGCAACTGATCGAGTTGGTCCAGTTGCGCTGTGTGCTTGAAACCCACCTCGCCGCGCGCGCCCTGCCGCATGTCAACGATCGCCTGATTGACACCTTGCGCGACGTCGACACCGAGATTGACGCGGCCCTCGTCGCCCACGACTACGCGCGCGCAGTGTTGCTCAACCAGCGCTTCCACACCCTGCTTTACACCGCTAATCCCGACGGCACCGGCATGCCGCTGGTCGAGAGCCTCTGGCTGCAGCTCGGCCCGTGTATGCGGATCGCCGCCGGCCACGCCGAGCAGCTCTACCCCGAGGATCACCACAAGACCCTGCTCGACGCGCTGACTGCGCGCGACCCGATCGCGGTCACACGCGTGTTGCGGCAGGACATCGAGGCCGGCTTCGGCGACCTGACGGCGCGTGCACTTCAGGCGGTGTTGGGCTGACGGGCGTCAGTCGCTCGAGCGGTTGCTCAATTCGGTCAAGATGTCAGCTTCGAGCGCATCCACCAGCGGTTTGACGTTCGGGTGCGCCATATCAATTGCAACCCAACCGTCGGTGCTGAGCAACTCCAGTGCTGACACTGTCGCACGCGTCGGTGTGTGCTCGCCGACCACTTTGAAGGTGCCCTGGTCTGTTTCGAGCCGTTCAAGCCGGTAGGGCGTCATGTCCGAATCTCCGAGAGAATTTCATCGGTGTGTTCACCGAGGTTGGGTGATCGCCGACCGAGATCGAGTTTCGCCTCCGAAAACTGCAAGGGGCTGCGCACACCGGGCACGCCTTGCGGTTCGATCCGCATCCCGCGCGACTGGATCTGCGGGTCGACAAACACATCCGCGAGCGTGTTGATCGGGGCACCGGGCACCACGGCGTTTTCCATCGCCGCCAACAGATCGGCCTTGCGCCACCGCGACACCGCCTCGACCAGTAGCGGCACCAACACATCGCGGTTCTCGACCCGCGCCGGGTTGGTCGCATAGGCCGGGTCGGCACTGAGTTCCGAACACCCCAGCAGCGCGCAAAAACGCTCGAACTGGCCGTCGTTGCCAACCGCCGCGATGATGTGGCCGTCTTCGCAGGCGAACACCTGGTAGGGCACGATATTGGGGTGCGCGTTGCCTAGACGGTTCGGCGTTACACCGCCGATCAACTGATTGGAGGCCTGATTCGCCATGACACCGACAATGCTGTCGTAGAGCGAGAGATCGATCTGCTGGCCGCGCCCGGTGCGGTCGCGCTCGGCAAGCGCCGCCTGAATGCCGATCACGCCGTAGAGTGCCGTGAAGATGTCGCTGAAGGCGACACCCATTTTTTGCGGCAGACCATCGGGCTCGCCGGTGACTGACATGATACCGCCCATGCCCTGTACCAGAAAGTCGTAACCGGCCCGGTGAGCGTAGGGCCCGGTCTGGCCGAAGCCGGTGACAGAGCAGTAAATCAGCGACGGGTGGCGCGCGTGCACGGACGCGAAGTCGAAGCCGACTTTCTCGAGGCCGCCGACCTTGAAATTTTCGATGAAGACATCGCTGCCGGCGATCAGCTTCTCCAGCGTCTCGCGGCCCTCGTCCGATTTGAAATCGAGAACGATGGAGCGTTTGCCACGGTTGCAACAATGAAAGTAGGCCGCCGTGTTTTCACCTTCCACATCGATGAAAGGTGGCCCCCACTTGCGCGTGTCGTCGCCGGCCGGGCTCTCGACCTTGATCACATCCGCCCCGAGGTCGGCCAGGGTCTGCCCGATCCAGGGGCCAGCCAGAATGCGCGCCATCTCGATGACCCGCAAGCCGGCGAGCGGCGCGCTGCCGTCAGCCATCAGAAAAAGGCCTGCAGACCGGTTTGCGCGCGACCGAGGATCAGGGCGTGGACATCGTGTGTGCCTTCGTAGGTATTGACGGTCTCGAGGTTCATCATGTGCCGGATGACCTGAAATTCCTCACTGATCCCGTTGCCGCCGTGCATGTCACGCGCCATCCTTGCAATATCAAGTGCCTTGCCGCAGTTGTTGCGTTTGATCAACGAGATCATTTCCGGCGCCGCTTCCGCACGCTCCATGAGACGCCCAACCTGCAACGCAGACTGCAGACCCAGCGCGATTTCAGTTTGCATGTCGGCGAGTTTCTTCTGGAAGAGCTGGGTGTTGGCGAGTGGCCGCCCGAACTGCTTGCGATCGATGCCGTATTGACGCGCCGCGTGCCAGCAGGTTTCGGCCGCCCCCATCGCACCCCAGGCAATGCCGTAGCGCGCGCGGTTCAAGCAGCCGAAGGGCCCCTTCAATCCCGATACGTGAGGCAGCAAGGCATCCTCACCCACTTCGACCTTGTCGAGCACGATTTCGCCCGTGACCGACGCCCGCAAGCTGAGCTTGCCGCCGACCTTGGGTGCACTGAGCCCTGCAGTTCCTTTGTCGAGCACAAAGCCGCGGATCTTGCCGCCGTGTTCATCCGACTTGGCCCAGACCACGAACACGTCCGCAATCGGGCTGTTGCTGATCCACATCTTGCTGCCGGTCAGGCGGTATCCACCGTCAATCCGTTCGGCCCGCGTCTTCATGCTGCCCGGATCGGACCCGGCGTCGGGTTCGGTCAGACCGAAGCAGACGATCCACTCGCCGCTGGCGAGCTTGGGCAGGTATTTTTCACGCTGCGCCTCGCTGCCGTAGGCGTAGATCGGGTACATCACGAGTGAACTCTGCACCGACATCATCGAGCGGTAGCCCGAATCCACCCGCTCGACCTCGCGCGCCACCAAGCCGTAGGCAACATAGCCCGCGCCGATGCCGCCGTATTGTTCCGGAATGGTCGAGCCGAGCAGCCCGACCTCACCCATCTCGCGGAACACCTCCGGCTCGACCCGCTCTTCGCGGTATGCGTCGGTGACACGGCTCTGCAACCGATCCTGCGCATAGGCGTTGGCGCTGTCGCGGATCATGCGCTCCTCATCAGTGAGCTGGTCGTCAAGCCGCAGAGGATCGCTCCAGTTGAACGAGGCGAGGTCCGGGGCGTCTTTGGCTTTGATCTCTGGGCGATCCACGGTTGAGTCCTTTGATTCGGTCTGATTGCCGCATCATAGGCTAACAACGCCACGAAAGACGGGATAAACTGGCAC